>MWBF01000027.1 GCA_002068935.1 Chloroflexi bacterium ADurb.Bin325 | reverse complement strand
GTTGGCCCGCCACACGACCTTTCGCATCGGCGGCCCGGCGGATTATTATGCGGTCGCGACGACGGCCGGGCAACTGGCCGCGCTGGCCGATGCGGGCCTGGCCGCCGGCCTGCCCGTGACGATCCTCGGCGGCGGGAGCAACGTCCTGGTCGCGGACGCCGGGATCCGCGGGCTGGTCATCGCCAACCAGGCGCGCGGCCACGGCGTGCAGGACGACGATCCGCACTGCCTCGTCGCCGATGCGGGCGTGCTGATGGCCGGGCTGGCGCGCTGGGCCATCCGCAACGGGCTGAGCGGGCTGGAGTGGGCCGTCAGCGTGCCCGGCACGGTCGGCGGCGCGGTCATCGGCAACGCGGGCGCGCACGGCAGCGACACCGCCGCGCACCTGGCGTGGGCCGCGGTGCACTACCCCGGCCGGGGGACCGAGACGCTGACCGGCGAGGCGCTGGCATACACTTATCGCAGCAGCCTGCTCAAGCGACAACTGGCCGAGGGGCCGGCGGCGGGGCCGGTGGTGCTGTCCGCCGCGTTCAAGATGGCCGCGGGCGACGCGACGGAGCTGGCCGCCCGCGCGGACGGCTACCTGGCGCGCCGTCGGGCCAGCCAGCCGGTCGAGCCGAGCGCCGGCAGCATCTTCCGCAACCCGCCCGGCGATTATGCGGGCCGGCTGGTCGAGTCGGTGGGGCTGAAGGGCCATGTCATCGGCGGCGCGCAGATTTCGCCCCGCCACGCGAACTTTATCATCAACATCGGCGGCGCGGCCGCGGCCGACGTCGTGGCCCTGATGGATCTGATGCGCCGGCGGGTATACGAGGCCAGCGGGCACGCGCTCGTGCCCGAGATCCTGTTCATCGGCGCATGGGCGAGCCAGCCGCCGCTGGAGGCCTTGCCGGGGGAGTAGCGTCTCCTGTATCTGAAAGCTGGCCGGGGCTTGCCTCACCCCCCATCCCCCTCTCCTGGCAGGCGAGCGTTCGGCTCGCCTGCCAGGAGAGGGGGAGCCGAAGAGGTGAGGCCGGGCGTATAGCAGTTCTCGGATAGGTTGAAAACCTGCTGGGGCCGGTCTCTGACCGTGCCCCTGGCTCGATAGGCTCAACGTAGTTGAGCACGACCGGCCAGAGCAAGTTCCGGATAGTCTGAGGCAAAAATCATGGAAGCGCCGCCTTTATGCGCTTCGTAATATGCAGAGGCTAATAATCTAGAAAAGGTTGCTGTGAAGTCTAAGATCCGCGTGGGGCTGATTTTCGGGGGCCGCTCCGGCGAGCACGAGGTGTCCCTTGCTTCGGCGCGCTCGGTCATGGCCGTGCTCGACCCGCAGAAATACGAGGTGACCCCGATCGGCATCGCGCCCGACGGCCGCTGGCTGACGCAGGGCGACCCCCTGGCGCAGTTGACCGCCGGCCGCGCTGCTCCGTCCAACGCGGATGCAGCGCCGGCCGCGGGCCGCGAGCTGGTCCCGGGCGCGACGGGCGCAGCCTTCCCGCGGCTGGACGTCATCTTCCCGATCCTGCACGGGCCGCACGGCGAGGACGGCACGGTGCAGGGCCTGCTGGAGCTGGCCGGGGTCGCCTATGTCGGCTGCGGCGTGCTCGCCAGCAGCCTCGGCATGGACAAGATCGTCAGCAAGCAGCTCTTCCAGGCGCACGGCATCCCGGTCGTGCCCTACTGCGCGGTCAAGCGCCGCGATTGGACGGCGCGGCCCGACGCCGTGGTTGCGGACATCGAGGCGCAACTGCCCTACCCGCTGTTCGTCAAGCCCGCCAACCTGGGGTCGAGCATCGGCATCAGCAAGGCCGTGGATCGCGCGGGGCTGCGGCGCAGCCTGGCCGAGGCCGCGCGCTACGACCGCAAGCTGCTCGTCGAGGCGGCCGTGGCCCGGCCGCGCGAGATCGAGTGCAGCGTGCTGGGCAACGACGACCCGCTCGCCTCCGTGCCGGGCGAGGTCGTGCCGTGCAACGAGTTCTATGACTACGGGGCCAAGTATCTCGACGGCCGGTCGGAGCTGCTGATCCCCGCGCCGCTGCCCGCGGAGACCGCGGCGCAGGTGCGCAGCCTGGCCGTGCGCGCCTTCCTTGCGCTCGACGCCGCGGGCATGGCGCGCGTGGATTTCCTGCTGGAGCGCGACACCGGCAGGCTGTATCTGAACGAGGTCAACACGATTCCTGGCTTCACGAGCATCAGCATGTATCCGAAGCTCTGGGAGGCCAGCGGCGTTTCCTATGCGGAGCTGGTGGACCGGCTGATCGAGCTGGCCCTCGAACGCCACGCCGACAAGGAACGCTCGCTGACCCGGTACGAAAACGCGATGTAGATGATCACGCTAGCAGCCAGATTGGCCAAGAAGAAAGGCAAGGCCTCCGGAGACGCCGCATCCGGCGCGCGGCCGGCGCAGCCGAGCTGGCGGAAGCCGCCGGCGCGCTCGCGGCGCGCGCTGCGCAGCCAGAGGGCGAACGCCCGCCGGCTCGCCGCGCAGACCGTGCGGCCGTCGCTGCCCGGCGTCGCCCGGCCAGACGGCGCGGCGGCCGCGCGCCCGCGCGACTGGCGCACGCCCCTGCGCAACATCCTGCGCCACGGCTTCGTGCTGATCCTGCTCGGCGCCGCGATCTACGGGCTGGTGGAGCTCTTCCAGCTTCCGGCGCTGATCGTCACGTCCAGCGCCGCGCAGGTCGGCGGCGCACACCGCCTGACCCCGCGGGCGATCTACGACGCCAGCGGCGTCGAGGGACATCACATCTTTCTGATCCGGCCGGCCGAGGTCGAGGCCAACCTGCGCGAGATGCCCGGCATCGCCGGCGCGCAGGTGTATCTGCGGCTGCCCAATCAGGTGCTGATCGATGTGCAGGAGCAGCGGCCGCTGGTGGCCTGGCAGGCCGGCGAGGAGACGGTCTGGCTGGCCGCGGAGGGGGACGTCATCCCCCAGGCCGGCATCGCGCCGCCGTGCACCCTCGTGGATACGGTCCATGCCACGCTCGCGGGAAACGATGTGTGGCGGCGCAAGATGTTGACCTACCTGGCCGAGCTGCAGGTCAGCCACCCGGAGCTCACGACCTTCGGCTACGGCGACCCGCAGGGGCTTTACTACCGGCCGGCGGAGGGGCTGGAGGTCTGGCTGGGCGACACGGGGCCGATGAGCCGCAAGGTGACGGTGGCCGCGGAGGCCAGCGCCCAGATCCAGCGGGCCGGCGGCCAGGTCAAAGTGATCGATCTGCGCTTCAGCGACGAGCGCGCCCTGTGGTGGTGACAGGCGCGGTGGGGGGACTGTGAGTGAGCTGATCTGCGCCCTCGATATCGGCACGACAAAGGTATGCGCCCTCATCGGCAAGCTCGATGACAACAACGCGCTGCGCGTCATCGGCGCGGGCCGGACGCCCGCCCGCGGCCTGCGCCGCGGGGTGGTCATCAACACCGTCGAGGCCGCGGCCTGCATCGGCCAGGCGATCGACGCGGCCGAGGCCGCGGCCGGCGGCGTGACGCTCGACTCGGCCTATGTCGGCATCTCCGGCGCACACATCGGCGCGGTCGGCAGCAAGGGGGTGACAATCCTGGGCCGCAACGGGCGCAAGATCACGCCGGAGGACTGCCAGCGCGCGTTGGATCAGGCGCGCGATATTGCGTTACCCCATAATCGTGATATCATCAACGTCATTGCGCGCAGCTACACCGTGGACGACAACCAGGATGTCCAAAATCCGGTCGGCATGTTCGCCTACCGGCTCGAGGTGGATGCCAGCCTGATCATCGGCGCGCTCTCGGCCATCACGAACCTGACCAACTGCGTCACGGAGAACGGCGTCGAGATCGAAGACCTCGTGCTCCAGCCGCTGGCCTCCGCGGAGGCCGTGCTGACCGACGACGAGCGACAGGCCGGCGTCGCGGTGGTGGATATCGGCGGCGGCACGACCGACATGGCCATCTTTCTGGAGTCCGCGGCCTGGCACACCCACGTGCTCGATGTGGGCGGCGACCATTTCGTGCGCGACGTGGCCACCGGCCTGCGGATGCCTTATGATAAGGCGGAGCTGCTCATCCGGCAGTTCGGCCATGCGCAGCCCCAGCTCATCCCGCCGGACGCCGAGGTGCGCGGCCCGGCCTTCGGCGCGGACGGCTCGCAGATCATCCCGCGGCGGTCGCTGGCCGATATCATCTATTTCCGCGCCGAAGAGGTGTTGGATCTCATCGTGGACGAGATCAAGCGCAGCGGCTATGACGGACTCCTGCCCGCGGGCGTGGTCCTGACGGGCGGGGTGGCCCAGCTTGCCGGCATCGGCGAGATGGCCCACGACCGCTTGAGCTGGCCCGTGCGCATCGGACGGCCCGCCGGCATCGCCGGGGCCACGATTGACCTGAGCAGCCCGGAATATGCGACGGCAGTCGGGCTGCTCCTCTGGGGGTTGCGCCGCGACAACCAGCCGCGCGCGGCCACCCCGCAGGGCGGCGCGCCGCCCTGGCAGCGTGTTTTCGGCTACTTGAAACGAATTTTACCGATCCCGACTTAAAGTCCAGCCGAAGAACGCCGGGGCCGGTCTCCGACCGGCCAGGACAGGCGATTCGGCCAGGCTCTAAGGCTCATTGCAGACCAGGACGATAAGGTTCCCGACAGGGAGCACCTTCGTAAATACAAGGAGCGTCAGATGAACCCGAAAGGACAGCAACCGGCCTTTGTTGAGAATCCGGCCCAGATCAAGGTGCTTGGCGTGGGCGGCGGTGGTTCCAACGCGGTCAACCGCATGATCGAACAGGGGATCCGTGGTGTGGAGTTCATCGCAATCAACACGGATGCCCAGGCTCTGATGCTGGCGAACGCGCCCCAGCGTCTCCGCATCGGCGACAAGCTCACCAAAGGACTGGGCGCCGGCGGCAACCCCGAGATCGGCGACAAGGCCGCGCAGGAGTCCATCGAGGAGATCAAGGCCCTCATGAAGGGCACCGACATGGTGTTCGTGACCTGCGGCATGGGCGGCGGCACGGGCACGGGCGCGGCGCCGGTCATCGCCAAGATCGCCAAGGATGCGGGCGCGCTGACGATCGGGGTGGTGACGAAGCCGTTCAACTTCGAGGGCCTGCGCCGGCGACGGCTGGCCGACGAGGGCATCAAGCGGCTTCAGGACAGCGTCGATACGCTGATCGTGATCCCCAACGACCGGCTCCTGCAGGTGGTGGACAAGAAGGCCAGCGTCCAGCAGGCGTTCCTGGTGGCCGACGATGTCCTGCGCCAGGGCATCCAGGGCATCTCGGAGCTCATCACGATCCCGGGCCTCATCAACCTGGACTTTGCGGACGTGCGCACCGTGATGAGCGAGGGCGGCTCGGCCCTGATGGCGATCGGCCAGGCCAGCGGCGACAACCGGGCGCAGCAGGCCGCGGAGCAGGCCATCCACAGCGCGCTGCTGGATGTGAGCATCGAGGGCGCCGGCGGCATCCTGTTCAACGTCACCGGCGGGCCGGATCTGAGCCTGTACGAGGTCAACGAGGCCGCGGAGATCATCCGCCGCACGGCCGACCCGGACGCCAACATCATCTTCGGCGCGGTCATCGACCCGAACATCAAGGACAGCATCCGCATCACCGTGATCGCGACCGGGTTCGACATGATGCACGAGCAGCAGGCGCCCATCGCGGATGACGGCCGCGGCGCGCCGACCACCCTGCCGTTCCCGAAGCGCGAATACCAGCGCGACGACCTGGACATCCCGGCCTTCCTGCGCCGCTCGCGCCAGAGCTGACCGGCCGCTCCGAAAGCGCGCCCGCCGAGCCGCAGGCCGACGGGTCACATCGGTTAACTATCCGCCGGCCCTGTGTGACCATCCAGTCACACAGGGCCGGCCGTTTTTCCGCTCCGGGCCACCCCTCACAACTCAACCTTAAAATTATGCCGAAAAGGGCGAATCGGCTTATACTCCCGTTCCTATCTGTGATATACTCGGTTGGTCGCTACAATATCTTGTAGAAAACCGAACCTGACATACTACTGGTTGTGGCGCGGCTTACGAGCATCCTTTGCACGTCAGGATCAGACTCGGTCACAGCCGCTGACTTCGAAGCCCGCCGGGTGTGCAAAGAGGCATGATCGAACCCCAGATCGTCCTCCGCCATCCCCATCACACGGCTGCGCCGCCAGTGCAACACGATGCAGAGCAGGAGGGGGATACGATGCAGTGCCCATACTGTGGTCAGGCGGACTCGCGCGTGGTCGACACCCGTGCGACGGGCGACGGCATCCGGCGGCGTCGCGAATGTCAGGCCTGTCGCAAGCGCTTCACGACCTACGAGCAGATCTCGGAGGCGCTGCTGATCGTAAAGCGCGATGGCCGCCGCGAGCCCTTCGACCGGCACAAGCTGCTCCAGGGCGTGCGCATCGCCTGCGCCAAGCGGCCCATTGCCATGACCGAGATCGAGCGCATCGTCAGCCAGATCGAGGAGCATCTGTTCGGCCTGGGCCGCGCCGAGGTCAGCAGCAACGCCATCGGACAGTTGGTCCTGGAGAAGCTCAAGGAGCTGGACTCGCTGGCCTATATCCGTTTTGCCATCGTGTATATGGCGATGGAGGACGTGGAGACGCTGCAACAGGAGATCCAGCGGCTGCTGGCCGAGCCGAAGTAAGCCCATCCGAGAATTGCCCTGGCCGGTCATTGGCCGGGCCAGGACAGGTTTTCCATAAGCATATTTATACAGCACAGCAGCCTTGCGCCGCGTTGCGCGGCGGCAAGACAGCAACGTAATGAGAGGAGTCAGGGATGAGACCTCAGGAGAAAGCTCGGCCTTTCGTGCCAGCGCTGACGCCGCCCAGCCATTTGGAGCTCTCGGAGAACAGCCAGCAGGTGCTGCGCAAGCGGTATCTGCGTCGCGGGCTGGATGGCCAACCCGTTGAAACCATCGAAGGGATGTTCCGGCGGGTCGCCAGGGCTGTCGCGGAGCCGGATGCGGCCCACGGGTACGACATACAGAGCACGGAAGACAGCTTTTATGCGCTGCTGACCGACCTGCGTTTCTTTCCCAACTCCCCGACCTTCACCGGCGCGGGCACCCCGCTGGGCCAGCTGGCCGCATGCTTCGTCCTGCCCATCGCGGACGACATGGGCCGCGACAGTGCGGGCATCTTCCAGACCCTGCGCGACGCCGCGCTCATCCAGCAGACCGGCGGCGGCAACGGCTTCTCCTTTTCCAATCTGCGGCCCAAGGGGGACTCCGTGGCGTCCAGCGCGGGCGTTGCCACCGGGCCGGTCGGCTTCCTGCGCGTGTACGATACCGCCTTCGGCGAGGTGGCCCAGGGCGGCACCCGCCGCGGGGCCAATATGGCCGTGCTGCGCGTGAACCACCCAGACATCGAAGAGTTCATCACCTGCAAGGCGCAGGAAGGGCAGATCACCAACTTCAACATCTCCGTCGGCATCACCGACGCGTTCATGCAGGCGGTCGAGGCGGACGCGGACTTCGAGCTGGTCAGCCCGCGCGATGGCGCGACCTGGCGCACCGTGCGCGCCCGCGACCTGTTCGACAAGATCATCACCTATGCGCACCACAACGGCGAGCCGGGCGCGCTCTTCCTCGACGCGGCCAACCGCTCGAACCCCGTGCCGCACCTGTACGAGCTGGAGGCGACGAACCCCTGCGGCGAGCAGTGGCTCGGCCCATACGAGAACTGCTGCCTGGGCTCGATCAACCTGGCCCAGCATGTCACCGCGGACGGCCAGGTCGATTGGGAGAAGCTGCGCGAGAGCACGGTCGTCGCCACCCGCTTCCTGGACAACGTGGTGGACGCCAACAAGTACGTCCCGGCGGTCCCCGCGCTGCGCGAGGCCGCGCAGCGCGCCCGGCGCATCGGCCTCGGCATCATGGGGCTGGGCGACCTGATGTACGAGCTGGGCGTGCGCTACGGCTCGGAGGAGGGCCAGGAGTTTGCCGCGCAGGTCATGGAGTTCGTCCGCTACCACTGCATGTTGACCAGCATCGAGCTGGCCCAGGAGCGCGGGCCGTTCCTGGCCATCAAGGGCAGCATCTACGACCCGGCGAACCTGCGCTGGCAGCCGCCCCGCCCCATCGCGGCCTATCGGTATGACTGGGGTCGCCCGGCCGTGGACTGGGGTCGCGTGGTCGCCGGCATCACGCAGCACGGCATCCGCAACGCCGCGCAGACCACCGTCGCGCCCACCGGCACCATCGGCACCGTGGCCGGCTGCGAGGGCTACGGCTGCGAGCCGGTCTTTGCGCTGGCTTACACGCGGACGGTCAAGGACGGCACGCGCGACCTCAAGCTGACCTACACCAGCCCGCTGTTCGAGGCCGCGCTGGAGCGCGCCGGGCTGGACAAGGCCACGCGCGCGCGCATCGGCGAGCAGGTCAGCGCGGTCGGCAGTTGTCAGGATGTCGCCGACGTGCCGGAGGCCGTGCGCCACGTCTTCGTCGTATCCCAGGACATCGCCGCGGAGGAGCACGTCCGCATGCAGGCCGCGATCCAGGCCTTCGTCGACAACTCGATCAGCAAGACGATCAACTTCCCGCCGACCGCCACCGTGGAAGACGTGGCGCAGGCGTACCTGCTCGGCTGGCGGCTCGGCTGCAAGGGGCTGACGGTCTACGTCACGGGCAGCCGACAGGAGGTGGTGCTGGAGACGAAGGCCACCGCCGAGTCGAAGGGCGCGGGCGAGCCCGAAAAAGCGGCCGAGAAGCCCGCCGAGCCTGCGCCCGCGGCGCAGCCTGCGGCCGCGGCCGCATATCCGCAGATGAAGCGCCGCCCGCGGCCCGCCACCCTGCACGGCATGACCTACCGCAAGGAGACGCCGCTGGGCACGGCCTTCGTCACCGTGAACATCAACGGCGGCAACCGGCCGTTCGAGGTCTTCATGAACGTGGGCAAGGCCGGCAGCGATGTCGCGTCGGTCTCCGAGGCGCTGGGGCGGCTCATCTCGCTCATCCTGCGCCTGCCCTCGCCGCTGGACGAGAACGAGCGCTTGCAGCAGGTGATCGACCAGCTCGCCGGCATCGGCGGCGGCCGGTCGCTCGGCTTCGGCGTCAACCGGGTGCGCTCGTTGCCCGACGCCGTGGCCCAGGTCCTGCGCGAGCATCTCAACAGCCACTTCCCGCCCGAGGGCCAGGCGGCCGCAGAGGACGCCAGGGCCTATGTCGAACAGCTCCCGCTGCCCATCGCCGACCGGACGATCGGCGACCTGTGCCCCGACTGCGGCCAGGCGACGTTCATCCCGACCGAGGGCTGCCGCAAATGTTACGCCTGCGGCTACAGCGAGTGTTGAGCCAGCCGTCTCGCGCCTACTAATTGTCTATCCGAAAATTGCTCTGGCCGGTCTCCGACCGAGCCAGGGGCACGGTCAGAGACCGGCCCCAGCGGGTTTTCGGATAGGCTCTAATTGCTCATTGTCCGTCAGGAGCGCCATGTCCGCCGCCAACCCATATCCGCTCATCATCCCCGGCTACGCTGCATCGCGGCCGGGCATCCAGATCGGCACCCAGTTGCCCGCCGACGCATCCGCCGACGACATGCAGTTCGCGCGCCAGTTGGGCGTCGAATGGGTCATGACATCGGTCCCGGCCGCCGAGGCGTCCGTCGAAACCTACCGCGCGGTCGTGCGCCGCTTTGCGGAAGGCGGGCTGAAGGTCTACCGGCTGGCCAACCACGCCGTGCACAACATGGAGGCCGTCACCCTCAACCTGCCGGAGCGCGACGCCAAAATCGCCGAATATCTGGCCTACATCCGCATGTTGGGCGCGGCCGGCATCCGCTACGCCACCTATGCGCACATGGCAAACGGCATCTGGAGCACCGAGCCGGAGCCGGTGCGCGGGGGCGCGAGCGGCCGCGCCTTCCGGCTGGAGCGCGCCCGCACGGGCTGGTGGATCGACCGGTCGTGGGATCTGCCGCTGACGCACGGCCGCGAGTACACCGAGGACGAGCTCTGGGAGAACTACGCCTACTTCATCCGCCAGGTCGCGCCGGTCGCGGAGGAGGCGGGCGTCTACATCGGCATTCACCCGGATGATCCGCCGGTCTACCCCCTCGGCGGCATCCCCCGCTGCATCTTCGGCAACTTCGAGGGCTACCGCCGCGCGCTGGAGCTCGCGGACAGCCCCAACATCGGCGTCTGCCTCTGCCTGGGCTGCTGGCTGGAGGGCGGCCCCGCGATGGGCAAGAGCGCGGTCGAGGCCATCCGCTACTTCGGCGGCCAGCGCAAGCTGTTCAAGGTGCACTTCCGCAACGTCACCGCGCCCATGCCGGAGGGCTTCGTCGAGACCTTCCTCGACGATGGCTACGGGGATATGCTCGAGATCATGGCCGCGCTGCAAGAGGTGGGGTTCGACGGGGCCATCATCTCCGACCACTTGCAGCAGGTCGTCGGCGGGCGCTATGCCGCGGAGGCGTATGCCGTGGGCTACATGCGCGGGCTGATACAGGCCGTGGCCGCGCGGGCGAGATAGCCGCGCAGACGCCGTCGTCGCCCCTCCCTGCTGCGCGGGGGAGGGGCAAGGAAAAGGGCCCGCGCGGGCCGGGGGATTATTTCTACGGTTCCCGGCATCCCGCGCGTTTACAGGCCCAACACAGGAGGCTGAGATGAGCACATTCAAACAATCCTTCGCATGGTGGAGCTTCAGCCGCGCGGTGCGCGATGCCGCGGCGTTCCTGCGCCAGGCGCGCGAGATCGGCTACGCGGGCGTCGAGCTGCTGCCGCACGAGCTGTGGGACGCGGCGCGCGCGGCCGATCTGACGATCGTCACCGAGGGCGTGGGCCAGATCGAGCGCGGGCTGAACCGCCGCGAGCATCACGCGGAGATCGAGGAGGAGCTCAAGCGCAAGCTCGACCTCGCCGTGCGCTACGGCGTCCCCAACCTCATCGTCTTCTCCGGCAACCGCGGCGGGCTGAGCGACGAGGCCGGCGCGCTCGTGACCGCGGAGGGGCTGCGGCGGCTCGCGCCGCTCACCGAGGCCGCGGGCGTCACGCTCGTCCTGGAGCTGCTCAACTCCAAGGTGGATCACAACGACTACCAGTGCGACCGCAGCGCGTGGGGCGTGCTCGTGACGACGCTGGTCGGCTCCCCGCGCGTCAAGCTGCTGTACGACATCTACCACATGCAGATCATGGAGGGCGACATCATCCGCACCATCCGGCAGATCGCGCCCCACATCGGCCACGTCCACACCGCGGGCAACCCGGGCCGCCGCGACCTGGACGAGACGCAGGAGATCTGCTATCCGCCCATCATGGCCGCGCTCACGGAGGTCGGCTATGCCGGCTTCGTCGGCCAGGAGTTCATCCCGAAGGGCGACGGCCTGGCCGCGCTGCGCAGCGCGTTCCAGCTCTGCAACGTCTGAGCCGGGTTCGCTCTGGCCGGTCTCCGACCGAGCCTCTGGCTCGGTCGGAGACCGGCCCCAACACTTTCCGGATCGACATTTATCCCATCATAGGAGTCCTCATGCCACTCACCTTCGATTTCCCGCTCGACAAGCTCCAGACGTATCAGGGCATCAACCCGCGGCCCGCGGACTTCGATGCCTACTGGGACGCCGCGCTGGCGGAGATGCACGCGCTCGACCCGCAGGTGGAGCTCACGCCGGCGGAGTTCCAGGCACCGGGCGCGGAGTGCTTCCACCTGTACTTCACCGGCGTCGGCGGCGCGCGCGTCCACGCCAAGCTGCTGCGGCCCAAACATAGCGCCGGCGCGCAGCCCGCGGTCGTGATGTTCCACGGCTACAGCGGCCACTCCGGCGACTGGTTCGACAAGCTGGGCTATGTCGGCGCGGGCTACACGGTGGCCGCGCTGGACTGCCGCGGGCAGGGCGGCCTGTCGGAGGACAACAGCGCGGTCATCGGCAACACGCACCGCGGCCACATCATCCGCGGGCTGGCCGACGCGCTGGCCGGCCGGCCGGAGAAGCTGCTGTTCCGCCAGATCTTCCTCGACACCGCGCAACTGGCGCGCATCGTCATGGACATGCCGGGCGTGGATGCGACGCGCGTCGGCGCGACCGGCGGCAGCCAGGGCGGCGCGCTGACGGTCGCGTGCATGGCGCTGGAGCCGCACATCAAGCGGGCCGCGCCCATCTTCCCCTTCCTCAGCGACTACCGGCGCGTCTGGCAGATGGATCTGGCGAAGGATGCCTACGAGGAGCTGCGCATCTTCTTCCGCCTCTTCGACCCGCGCCACGAGCAGGAGGCGGCCGTCTTCGAGCAGCTCGGCTATGTGGACATCCAGCACCTGGCCCCGCGCACGCGCGCGGAGGTGCTATGGCCGATCGGCCTGATGGATCAAATCTGCCCGCCGTCCAGCCAGTTTGCGGCCTACAACAAGATCACGTCGCCGAAGCGGATGGCGATCTACCCCGACTTCGGCCACGAGGGGCTGCCCGGCGTGAGCGATCTCGTCTACCAGTTCCTGATGGAGCTGTAGCCCAAACAATCCGGGGTGGGCGGCCGACCGGCCGCTAACAGCTCGGTCAGCCGTGGCCAACATCGGGCGCGCGCCGCTGCTCCACTTCGGGGTCAACGGCAAACCAGCGCCCGTTGAACAGCCCATACGTCGCGCCGCTGGAGAGCACGCCGCCGTCCGCCGGCGCCCACCACAGCCCCTTGCGCGCCAGCGTCACATCGCCGCGGTAGACTGCGCCGTCGGCCGCGGCGCGGGTGTTGCCGTAGTCGGGGTCATAGCGGAAGAAGGCCTCCACGCGCAGGCTGACGCGCGCGAGGCCCGGCCGCAACAGGCGCACCTTCACGCGCTGGGCCGCGCGGTCGTGCGTATAGGTGCGGGCCAGATAGCGGTGGATCGCCAGCACCGGCCCGCCCCACATGAATAAGAGCGCCGCCAGGCCGACGGCCGCGCACAGCCACACCGGCCAGGGCACGCGCCGTCGGGCTTTGTCAGCATCAGTGCGCATAGTTGAGGCTCCTCCGGGGGCAATCGACCCATCACCGGAGATGTATCATAGCAGACCCTAAATGGGAGGGCAAACCATTTGACTTTTTCGCAAGTTCGGTTAAGCTTGTTTGTGCCTTAGAGCCTATCCAAAAATTGCTCTGGCCGGTCTCCGACCGAGCCAGGGGCACGGTCGGAGACCGGCCCCAGCAGGTTTTCGGATAGACACTTAGCGATGGTGGCCGTGACTTCAGTCGCCAGGGGACTTTTTATACAGTCTCCGACGCTCCTCAGGCCGTCTGGCTGCCGCCGTAGGACCAGGGGCTCGACCATAACACCATCGGCTCCCCCTGGCGGCGCACGCCCGCGCCGGTCACCTCGCCCAACATGAGCGTATGGTCGCCCGGCGAGGCCGGCTCGTCCGCCAGCCGACACTCGATCCAGCCCAGGGCCTCGGTGAGCAGAGGGCAATGGCTCTCGGACATGCGAAACGCCTGGCCGCCCATCGCCTCCGTCTGCTCGCTGTCGGAATGGTGGGTGAAGAAGGCGGCCGCGACCTCCTGCTGATCCCTGGCGAGGATGTTGAGCGCAAAGCGCCGGCCCTTGCGCACGACGTGGGCCAGCCGCGAGTTGCGCCGCAGGGCGACCAGCACGAGCGTGGGCTGGATGGACACCTGCATCGCCCAGGTGACGGTCGCCGCGTGGATGACGGCCTGGTGACAGGCGGTCAGCACATACACGCCGTTGGAAAGCAGGCGCAGTGCATCGGTGCGTACATCGGTCGGTTGGCTATCGAGCTTCACTGTCACACCTCCCTTCGGCTGAAAACTGTTCCGGCCCCCACCCCGGGCCCCCGCTGCGCAGGGGAGGGAGCGTCGCCCCTTCTCCCGTCGGGACGGGGGAAGGGGTCAGGGGATGGGGGCTGATTCCGGCCCCCACCCCGACCCTCCCCCGCTGCGCAGGGGGGGGCGCGTCGCCCCCATCCCGGCGTCTAACCGCCGTAGTGCCAGACGGTGTCGCGCAGCGCCAGCGCCTGCGCGCCGCGCGCCCGGATGCCGCCGTCGAGGATGCGCGCGATGAAGACGCCGTGGTCGCCCTGCGCATTGGCCTCCTCGGCGACCTCGCACTCCAGCCAGGCAATCGCGGCGTCGAGCAGCGGCACGCCGCGCGGCGTCAGGCTGTATCGCTGACCCGCGATCTGGCCCGCATCGCTCTGCGAGACGTGGAAGAAGGCTCGCGCAAGCTCCGCCTGCTCCTGGCCGACCAAATGAAGGCCGAACCGCTGCGTCGCGCGCACGGCCTCGTAGATGGCCGTGCCCTTGCGCAGGCCGACCGCGACCAGCCTGGGCTCGAGCGAAGCCTGCATCGCCCAACTGACGGTCGCGGCGCGCGGCCCGGCGCTCGTCACGATAAATAACCCGTAATTGAACAGGCGCAGGATGTCTCGGATGTCGTCCTCAGCCATGACAGCCTCCTCAGGCGCGTTCTGTCCGGTGAGCGCATTTTACCACAGGCTGCGGTCGGTGCGGCCTGCCAGCGCATCGGCGATCGGCTCGCGCCAGGCCGGTTCCAGGTCGGCGCACGCGGCCAGCAGGCCGTAGCAGCCGGTCAACATCTGGTCGCCGTAGGGCACGGCGTTGTAGATGGGCAGGCCGGCGTCCGCCAGCAGGCCGCGGCGCGGGCCTACCACCGCGATAAAGGTCAGGGGCAGCGGCGCGGCGTCGAGCACCAGCGCGCCGTGGCCGTGGTCGGCGAACACCGCGTCGTGGCGCAGGCTCCCGTCGGCCAGCGCGGTCAGCCAGCGCGCCAGCGTCTCGCGCGTCATAAGGCCGGTATGGTGTTCGAACAGGCGGACGAACCGGCCCCCGTTGAACTGGAAGGCCAGCGTGTGAAAATTGCCGACGTTGACGATCAGCGGGTGCGGCTGGGCCGCGACGCGCGGATCGTGCCATGCGCCCAGCACGGCCGCGGGCGCGGTGTCCATGACGACCGTCGGGAGGCCCGCCTGGCGCAGCGCGGTGCCGGCCAGCGCGGCCAGCCGCGTCATGATCGCCGGCGTCTCTGGGCCGCGATGGGCAAAGGTGCTCAGTCGGGCGTCCTGGCGCAGCCGCTCCGCCAGATAGTCCATGCGAAACTGGCGGTCGCTGATCTCCGGGGGCGCGGCCCCGTGGTCGAACACGGCCAGCGCCAGCGCATCGGGGCGCAGCTCCACGCCGAACGCGGCAAAGGCGCGCTCGACCGCATGGTAGTCGAAGTCGCGGAACTCGACATGCGCAAAGTCCGCGCGCTCGGCCAGCCGGCGCCCCTCTTCGTCGGCGATGATCTCGATGCCGAGCTGGGCGCGGACCTGGTCCAGGTCGTCGTTGAAGGTCTGGGCGGCCTCGGGGGTCGCGAGCACGCGCAGCCCCGCGCGGCGGTGATCCTCGACCGCCCAGGAGACCGGCCCGCCGCCCATCAGCACGCCGGTGATCAACAACGGCCGGCCCGCCGCGGTCGCAGCCCGCACCTCCTGCCCGATGAGCAGGGTCGGCGACGGCATCACCAGCTTCAGGCTGTTTTCGATGGCGCGGGCGCTGTCGAACAGCAGGATGTCCTGCGTGCCCGTGCCGATGTCGACGGTCAGGATTTGCATAGGCGGTCTGATGAGTAATGAGTAACGAGTAACGAGTAAGGAGTAAGGAGTAACGAGTAACGAGTAAAGGTTGGTATCTCTCATTACTCATTACTCATTACTCGTTTCTTATTACTCCTTACTCGCTATCATCCGCGCCTGGCCGTCCGCGTGATACGACGAGCGCACCAGCGGCCCAGACTCGACCCACTTGAACCCGCGGCGCTCCCCCTCTTCCCGCAGCCGGACGAACTCATCCGGGTGATAGTAGCGCTCGATAGGCAGGTGGAGCTTGGTCGGCTGAAGGTACTGGCCGATGGTCAGGATATCGACATCCACGGTGCGCAGCTCGTCCATCACCTCCAGCAGCTCGTCCCAGGTCTCGCCCAGGCCGACCATCACGCCCGACTTCGTCAGGCCCTCGGGGTTCATCTCCTTGGCCATGCGGAGCACGGCCAGGCTGCGCGCGGGGCTGGCCTGCGGCCGCACCCACCGCGAGAGCCGCGGCACGGTCTCCGTGTTGTGGTTGAGGATCTCCGGCCGGGCGTCCATCACGAGCTGGAGCGCAGCCGGGTCGGCCTTGAAGTCGGGGATGAGCACCTCGATGGTGCAGCCGGGCTGCGCCGCGCGGATCTCGCGGATCGCGTTGGCGAAGATGTGCGCGCCGCCGTCGGGCTGGTCATCGCGGTCCACGCTGGTCAGCACCGCGTGGCGCAGGTTCATCTGGCGCACGGACTCGGCGATGCGCCGCGGCTCGTCCTCGTCGAGCGGCTCCGGCTTGCCCGACTTAACGTTGCAGAACTTGCACGCGCGCGTGCAGATGTCGCCCATCAGCAGGAAGGTGGCCGTCCCGCGGCCCCAACACTCGCCCAGGTTGGGGCACATGGCCTCCTCGCAGACGGTGTGCAGCGTCTGCCCGCGCACCAGGCTCTTGACCTTCCAGTAGCTCTCGTTCTGGTTGAGCTTGACACGCAGCCAATCGGGCCTGCGGCCCACGGCCAGCCCCGATTCGGCGGCCACCGGCTCCTTCAGCCGGGTATGTCTCGGCTCGCGCGCCGGCCGCGGCTCCAACGGGATCGGATCGATTGTAATGTTATCTTGCATATGACACTCGTTCAGGCGATCGCGATCGCCTGTTGTTTCAGAACTTCCCGGAAGAATAGAGACAGCTCGTTATTCTTCACCTCATCCGGGGTTGCGCCTCGGGCCTGGATGGGCTCGAGGATGCGGGCAGCCGCAATTCCCAGGATCTCCAGACGTTCACGTTCGTTGTAGGGCAACCAATCCGCCGAGATGATAAACAGATCGATATCGCTGCCTTCGTGAGCGCGCCCCGTCGCATGGGAGCCAAACAGCAGGACTTGCTCTGTTTCGATTCCCATGTCGCTGAGAGCCCTACAATAGCGAGCGATTATTGATTTGCTGATAGACTTTCTTTGAGCCACGCGAGCACCTCCTCGGTCTGTCGCAAATACGACCGTACAACCGGGTCTGTGTATTCAGTATCCGCTCTCGTGGATGCCAGTCGTCTATCCGGAAGCTGCTCCGGCTTGCCTCACCCCCCATCCCCCTCTCCTGACCTGCGGGTCAGGAGAGGGGGAGTCGAGGGGGTGAGGTCGGGTTCCCAGCAGTTTTGGATAGGTTCTAGATATGTATCGCCTGGCCCTCGACCGCGTGGGCGGCCTCCATGAGCACCTCCGACAGGGTCGGGTGCGCGTGGACGGTGCGGGCGATCTCCTCGGTAGTCAGCTCCCAGGTGTGCGCCAGCGCCAGCTCCGGCAGCAGTTCGGTGACCTCCGGGCCAACCAGGTGCGCGCCGAGGATCTCGCCGTACTTCGCATCCGCGATGATCTTGACGAAGCCGTCGCGCTCGTTCAGCCCCAGCGCCTTGCCGTTCGCGATGAAGGGGAACTTGCCGACCTTGATCTCGTAGCCCTTCTCCTTTGCCTGGGCCTCGGTGTAGCCGAGGGAGGCCACCTGCGGCTTGCAGTAGGTGCAGCGCGGCATGAAGATGTAATCCGCATCGCGGATCGGCCGGGTCTCGTGGCCGGCGATATGCTCCGCGGCGACCATGCCCTGCGCGCTCGCGACGTGGGCCAGCAGCAGCTTGCCGGTGATATCGCCGATCGCGTACACGCCCTTGACGTTGGTGCGCATGTATTCGTCGACCACGACGAACCCGCGCTTGTCGGTCTGCACGCCCGCGGCCTCCAGCCCGATATTCTGCGTGTTGGGCGCCACGCCCACGGCCACCAGCACCATGTCGGCCTCGATGGTCTGCTCCTCGTTGGAGCCCTGATCCTTGACGCGCACCCTGACGCCCGCGTCGGTGGTCTCGATGCCCTCGGTGCGCGTGTTGACGAGCGTCTTGATGCCCTGCCGCTTGAACGCGCGCGTGACCTCCCTGGCGGTCTCGTCATCTTCGAGCGGCAGCACATGCGGCAGCATCTCGATGACCGTCACCTCCGCGCCGTAGCTGCGGAAGACATAGGCAAATTCCATGCCGATCGCGCCCGCGCCGACCACGACCAGCCGCCTGGGCGCTTCGGTCAGCCCCAGCGCCTCGCGGTAGGTGATGATACGCTTGCCGTCCGGCTGCATGCCGGGCAGCGAGCGCGGGTGATGGCCGGTGGCGAGGATCACGCTCTTCGTGTCGAGCGTGCCGTCGAAGGGCTGGCCCTTGACCATGGGCGCATCCGCCACGGCCTTGACCGCGACCTGGTTGGCCGAGCGCAGCGTGCCCGTGCCCTGGTAGACGTCGATTTTGTTCTGACGCATGAGAAGCTGGACGCCCTTGACGAGCCGCTCGCTGACCTGGCGGCTGCGCCTGTGGGCCGCGCCGTAGTCCAGCTTGAGGTTGTCGAAGCTGAACCCCAGCTCCTTGCCCTCGCCCGTCAGGATGTTGGCGACCTCCGCGTTGTGAATGAGCGACTTGGTCGGGATGCAGCCGATGTTCAGGCAGACGCCGCCGACGAACTCGCGCTCCACGAGCGCCACCTTCAGGCCCAACTGGGCCGCCCGGATCGCCGCCACATAACCGCCGGGCCCGCCGCCGATGACGGTCACATCATATGCAGGATTAGCCACTGAGTCCTCCCTGTAATGCTATAATGCCAGCCCGTTCAGCCACGGACGCGGCGAAAAGAATCTACGATGCCAGCCCCACAGTCTACCAGTTTTGCCGGATAGTCACAAACCCGCCGACAATTCCGCTCAGGATGCGGCTCG
>MWBF01000026.1 GCA_002068935.1 Chloroflexi bacterium ADurb.Bin325 | reverse complement strand
CTCTGACCGTGCCCCTGGCTCGGTCGGAGACCGGCCAGAGCCAGGATGCGTTGGCGTTGATCTAGGGTTCAGCGGGGTGCTCCAATCTGCTGGGGCCGGTCTCTGACCGTGCCCCTGGCTCGGTCGGAGACCGGCCAGAGCCAGGATGCGTTGGCGTTGATCTAGGGTTCAGCGGAGCGACTCCGCCTGAACAGAGGATGTAACGAGAATGGCGAAACCTGTCGATTGCCCCTACTTCTTCGGGGATTATCACCGCGGCCGCGAGATCGAAAAGTGCCGACTGATCGAGCGCAACCGCGCAAACCGGCGGCCCTGGCGGCGTGCGCTGTGCGACACCTGCCCCGTGCCGGGCATCCTGCGCGCTACGACCTGTGAGCATCTCGCGCTGGAAGCCTCGGTGGAGAAGAAGCTGTTCGTGCTGGATCGGATCAGCGTCTACGCGGTCTGCACCGAGCATATGCTGGAGCTGGCCGACCCGCGGCGCTGCCCGGCCTGCGAGGCCGCGCGCCGGGAGCGGCGCGAATAGCCTAACCAGGAGCAGTGCGATAACAAACAGGGGCGACCAGACCGGTCGCCCCTGTTTACGTCCTGGCGTTTAGCCGAAAGCTGCTGGGGCCGGTCTCTGACCGCGCCAGGGGCATTGGTGGTGCCTCACCCCCCAGCCCCCTCTCCTGACGGGCGAACCGAAGGCTCGTACGTCAGGAGAGGGGGAGCCGAGGGGGTGAGGTATTCTCGGATCGGTTTAGCGTCGGCGCTCCTACTGCTGCGCCAGCAGGCCCTCGATGGCCTGGGCGAACTGCTCGTAGGGCAGCGCGCCGGAGAGCGGCCGCGTCTGCGTCACCTTGCCGCTGGCGTCCCGCTTCTCCAGGAAGAAGGCCGGCGTGCCGCGCACGCCCAGCTCGGCGCCCGCCTGCATATCCTTCTGGATGGCGGCCTCGGTCTGCGGGTCGGTCAGACAGGCGTCGTATGCGGCGGCGTCGACGCCGATGGCCAGGGCCTGCTCGCGGAACTGCCCGGCCGCAACCGTCGCGGTCGAGGACTGCCAGGCCTGCTGGTTGGGGAAGAGCCAGTCGTGCATTTTCCAGAACAGCTTCGGATCCTGCTGACCGGCGCAGTATGCAGCTCTGTGCGCCGCGGGCGCATTCGGGTGAATGTCCAGCGGGAAGTGGCGGAAGACAGTAACGACCTGACCAGTGACACCGTACGCTTCATACAGAAGCGGCTCCGTCTGCAAAGCATGACGGGCGCAGAACGGTCACTGGAAGTCCGAGAAGTCCACCAGCCGGATCGGCGCGTTCAGGTTGCCGCGGTAGAAGTGGCCGTCGGCGTCCACGCCCACCTCCATGCTCGCCAGTTGCGCCTGCGAGACGGGCGGCGGCTGCGTAGGCACGGGCGTCGGCGGCAGCTGGATGTCGCGGATCGCCTGCTCGAAGTCGGCCAGCGACAGGGTCCCCTCGATGCCGCGACCGTTCTCCACGATGCCGTCGGCGGACAGCTTGAGCAGCAAGAACGACGGCGCGGTCGGCACGCCGATCTGCTGCTGGGCGAACTCGTAGCTGTAGCTGACCGCGTTCAGCGTGGCCGGGTCCGTCAGACAGCTCGTGAACTGCGCCTCGTTCAGCCCCAGCGCGGTCGCATAGCCGGTCAGCGTCGCGGCGTCGCCATCGTTCCAACTGGCCTGGTTTTTGTAGAGCGCCGTGCGGAACTCCCAGAATTTGCCCTGCTGGCCCGCGCAGTACGCCGCGGCCGCGGCCTTCGGCGCATCGGGCGGGTAGTACATGAACATCACGCGCAACTGGTTCGTGTCGATGAACTTGCTCTTCAGTGTCGGCTCGACCTCCAGCGCATACGCGGCCGCGTCCTTGCTCTTGAAGTCCTCGAAGGCGATGAGCAGGACCGGCGCTTCCGCCGAGCCCATGGTCGGGCTGCCGTCGTAGGTGAAGCCGGGCCGGGCCGGATCGACATAGTAGAACTCGACCCCCTGGGGCAGCGGGGTCGGGGTCGGCGCGGGCTTCTCGCCGCGCAGCGCGCGCTCGATCTTATCCTGGAACTCGCTGAACGGGTACGCGCCGCTGATGAAGAAGTCGTTGATGAAGAAGCTCGGCGTGCCCTGCACCCCGCGGCTGAGCCCCTCGTTCAGGTCGTTCTGGATGTGCGTCTGCGTGGCGACGTCGGTCAGACAGGCGTCATATTTCGCCCCGTCCGCGCCTTCGGCCACGGCCTGCGCCCGGAACTGCGCGGCGGCGTCCGAGGCCGCCGACCACGTATCCTGGTTGGCAAACAGCCAGTCGTGCATGCTCCAGAAGAGCTTGGGGTCCTGCTGTCCGGCGCAGTAGGCGGCCAGCGCGGCCGGCGTCGCATTCGGATGGATGCTGTCCAGCGGGAAGTTGCGGAAGATGTGCAGGAGCTGGCCGGTGGCGACGTACGCGTTGCGCAGCTGAGACTCGGTCTGCGCGAAGTGGCGCGCGCAGAACGGGCATTGGAACTCGGAGAACTCCTCCATCTTCACCGGCGCGTCGAGCTTGCCGCGGTAGAAGTTGCCGTCGGCGTCGACGCCCACCGGCACATCGACGGTCGCGCCTTCCGTTGCGGGCGCCGCTGTGGGCGTGGCCGTGGCCTCCGCCGCGACGGCCTCCGGTGCGGCGGCCTCCGCCGCGCCAGCCTCCGGCGTGGCCGCGGATTTCGCACACGCGCCGAGGAGCAGGCCCAGGGCCAGGAGCATCACGACCAGGCCGATGGGCCGAAGCCGGATGCCGGAACGAGGTAATGTCATGCAAAGCCTCCTGGATCAGTAGACGAATTCGCGGATGTCGTATCTGGCGTACTGCGGCGGCGCCGCGTCCCCCGCGTCGCGCTCCGTTTGCAGCGCGGCGCGGATGCGCGCCTCCTGCGCCGCCATCTCGGCCGGCGTCAGCGGGCGGATCCCCGCGGCCGCGGCCAGCGTCCCGTACTCCGAGCCGGGCGGGTCGATGAAGGGCGAAAAATAGACGATGTCGCCCGCGGCCAGCGGCATGGCCTTGAGCGCGGCGATGGTGCCGCTCTCGTGCGCCGCGGCGCTGCGGTCGCCGCCGATGCCGGTCATGATGATGACGCTGGCCGCAATCCCGGCCTGCTTGATGAGCCGCACCGCCTCGATCACGTCGCCGGCCGTGCCCGGCTTGCGCAGGAACCGCAGCAGCGCATCGTCGCCGCTCTCCATGCCGATGTAGACCCGGCGCAGCCCCCGCCCGGCCAACTCCTGCCAGTCCGCCAGGCTCTTGCGGTGGACATCGAACGCATCGATGAACGAGTAGATGCCCCCCGCAGGGGGGCCGCTTGCCTGCGACAGGCCTTCCGCATCGATGACATCCAGCCATGCGCGCAGCCGCGCCATCGGCGCGACCAGCGCGTTGGCGTCGGCCAGGAACAGCGACCTGCGCAGCGCGATGGCCGGGCCGAAGAACGCGCGCACGGCCGCGATGTGGCCGCGCAGCTCGTCCGCGCTCTTGATGCGGAACGGCCGATCCCGGTAGAAGTCGCAGAAGGTGCAGCGGTTGTACGAGCAGCCTTCCGTGGCCTGGAGCACCAGCGCCAGATACTGGTCGGGCGGCAGGATGCTCACCGGGCGATAGATGGTCGCAAAACGCCGGGCGTCCGCGGCCAGCGCCGCGCTGTCCCAGGCCTGCAACACGGCCAGCCTGGGGTCGCCGATGGCGCTGGCGGCCCGCGCGGCCAGCGCATAGGCCGCGGTCAGGAAACGCGTCGCCTCGTCCGGCGAGAGCCAGCGCCGCTGCCGCGTCCCGTCCGGCCCGCTCATCTTGGAGAGGACCCGGTTGTCCAGGCTGCGCCGGTAGTTCAGGCCGCCCACATAGGCGCCGATCAGCCGCCCCAGCAGGTCGAACGAGTAGCTCGGCTCAGCGTCGCCGACCAGGAGGTTGATGGCCGTGGGGCGGAGACGGATGGTCACTCGCCCGACATCGGATAGCTCGCAGGCGAGCGCTTCCGCAGACATGGTCACATTCTCGAATGAGTGTCTATTCGAAAAGCGCTGGGGCCGACCTCTGGCCGTGCCCCTGGCTCGGTCGGAGACCGGCCAGAGCAACTTTCGGATAGATTCTAAGTTAATGGAGCGATTATAAACGAAGATGTTGCATTTGGTAAAGTGCAACGCTGTTGGTTTTCTTCGTGTCCTGGCATTTAACAGGTATAATAAGGGGTATGCGGAGTAAAAGGACGCTATGTCTCTGTTGATTGCCAGCGGCTTGAGCAAGGCCTTCGGCGCGCTGGACGTGTTCGCCGGCATCGACCTGCGGGTCGAGGAGGGCGACCGCATCGGCTTCGTGGGCGCAAACGGGGCGGGCAAGACCACCCTGCTGCGCATCCTCGCGGGCGCTGAATCGGCGACCGCGGGCGATGTCGCGCGCAAGCGCGGGCTGACGATCGGCTATCTGCCGCAGGACCCACCGCCCGCGGGCGACCAGACCGTCCATGCGATCATGCTCGAGGTGTTTGCGCCGCTGCTGGCCCAGGCCGCGCGGCTGGCCGACATGGAGCACGAGCTGGCCGCGGCGGCCGCGCGCGACAGCGAGGAGTATCCCGCGCTGCTGGCGGCCTACGGCCAGGCCCAGACCGCGTTCGAGGTGGCCGGCGGCTACGATTACGAGACGCGCATCCGCCAGGTGTTGGGCGGGCTCGGCTTCAACGAGGACGAGCACGACAAGCCGCTGACGCATCTGAGCGGCGGCGAGCGCACGCGCGCGCTGCTGGCCCAGCTCCTGCTCAGCGAGCCGGATCTGCTGCTGCTGGACGAGCCGACGAACCATCTCGACCTCGAGGCCGTCGAGTGGCTGGAGGACACGCTGCTGCGCTGGAAGGGCGGGCTGGTGGTCGTGGCCCATGACCGCTACTTCCTCGACAAGGTGGCCAACCGCATCTGGGACATGAACTTCGGCCGGCTGGAGACCTATCGCGGCAACTATTCCGCGTTCCGCTTGCAGAAGGAGATGCGGCTGGATCGCCAGCGCAAGGAGTGGGAGTCGCAGCAGGAGTTCATCGCCAAGACCGAGGACTTCATCCGGCGCAACCTGGCGGGCCAGCGGACGAAGGAGGCCCAGGGCCGGCGCACCCGGCTGGAACGTTTCCTGCGCGACGAGGCGTTGGAGCGGCCGCAGGATCAGCGGCAGATCCGCCTGGGGCTGACGACGCAGATCCGCTCCGGCGATCTGGTGCTGGCGACCAAGGATCTGGCGGTCGGTTATGACCGGCCGCTGTTCTACTGTCCCGATGTCGAGGTGCGCCGCGGCGACCGGGTCGCGCTGATCGGGCCGAATGGGGCCGGCAAGACGACCTTTCTCAAGACCGTGTTGGGCCAGATCCCGCCGCTCAAGGGCCGCGTCCGCCTCGGCGCAAGCGTGGAGCCGGGCTACCTGGCCCAGGCGCAGGCCGGGCTGGACCCCGACGAGACCGTGTTGGACGCCATCCTGGAGGTGCGCAACCTGCCGCTGACGCAGGCGCGCAGCTTCCTGGGCCAGTATCTCTTTGTCGGCGAGGATGTCTTTCGCACCATCGGCACGCTGAGCGGCGGCCAGCGCAGCCGGGTCGCGCTCGCCCGGCTGACCCTACACGGCGCAAACTTCCTGCTGCTGGACGAGCCGACGAACCATCTCGACCTGGACACCCAGGAGATCCTGGAGGCTGTGCTGAAGGACTTCCCCGGGACGGTGCTGCTGGTCACGCACGACCGCTGGCTCGTGCAGGGGCTGGCGACCCAGGTGTGGCGGGTGGACGGCAACGAGCTGCTGGCCTATCAGGGCAATTACGAAGAGTATCTGCGCCAGCGCGCGATCGTGTTGCAGCCGGAGCTGGGGCCGGAGGCCGCGACCGCGGCCGCGGCCGGGCCGAGCGAGGCCGACCGCGAGCGGGCGCGCGAGGAGCGCCGCCAGCGCAAGGCCGCGGAGAAGCGCGCCGAGGCCGCCGCGGCGGTCGAGGCGGAGATCCACGCGCTGGAGGCGCGGCTGGATGCGCTCAGCGCGCAGCTCGAGACGGCCAGCCTGGCCGGCGATGTCGCGCGCGTGCACAGCCTGGGCGTGACCTACGGCGAGCTGGACGCCGAGCTGCACCGGCTGTTGAGCGAATGGGCGGAGATGGCGTAGGGCCGGGGGCGATCGTGGCGCGACGGGTCATCGGGCTGACGGGCAGCATCGGGACGGGCAAGAGCCACGTGTTGGAGACGCTGGTCTCGCTCGGCGCGGACGGCGTGGACGCGGACCGGGTCAGCCGCGAGGTCATGCAGCCCGGCGGCCCCGCGTTCGAGCCGGTGCTGGCCGCGTTCGGCCGCGAGCTGCTGACCCCCGCCGGGGAGATCGACCGGTCGCGGCTGGGCCGGCGCGTCTTTGCGGATCCCGCGGCGCTGGCCCGGCTGGAGCGCATCGTCCACCCCGCGGTGCACGACGCCATCAAGGAGCGCCTGGCCGCATCGTGCGCGCCGGTCTTCGTCATCGAGGCGATCAAGCTGCTGGAGGCGGGGCTCAGCCGGACGCTGTGCGACGTGGTGTGGGTGACGCAGTGCAGCCGCCGGGAGCAGTTCGCGCGGCTGAAGAAGGGCCGGGGCATGTCCGAGGCCGCGGTGCGCCAGCGCCTGGCCAACCAGATGCAGCCCGCGGAGATGGTCCGCCGCGCAGACCTGGTCATCGACACCGGCGGAACGTATGCGGAGACCGATCTGGTCGTGCTGGCCGCGTGGGTCGACCTGGGGGCGCCGCTGCCCGCGCCGGTCATCCGCGGTTGGACCCTGGCCGATGCCGAAGGGATCGCGGGCGTGCTGAACGCCGTGGTGCGCGAGGGCGGGCGGACCGTCACCGGCCGCACCTTCACGCCTGCGCAGGAGCGCGCGTTCCTGCGGACCATGCCGAAACGTTCGCTACTGAATATCGCGCTGTTGGGCGGGGTGGTGGCCGGGTTCCAGGAGGTACTGCCTTACGCCGCCTTCACCCATACCATGGATCACGTCGGCAGCGCGGGCACCTTCATTCTGAAGGCCGTGCGCGGCCGCGGGTTAGGCCGGGCGCTCAGCGCGGCGACCTGGGCCGCGGCGCGGGCGCTGGGCTACAGCAAGCTGGTGATCGCTGTGCGGGACGACAATCCCGAGGCGCAGGCGTTTTACACCGGTTTGGGGTTTCAGCCGTGCGGCCGTCTGACCCGTCAGGCGTTCGTGGACGGGAAATACGTGGACGAATTGCTGTACGAGCTGTTTTTATAGGGGAGTGATATGACACGACTGCGTAAGCTCTGGGACGATCATCCGAACCTGGTGTCCTGGCTGGCGCTGGCGCTCGGCATGGTCGTGATCCTTTACCTTGCCGCGCGCCATGTCGGCTTCCAGCCGGGCCAGTGGGCCGCGCTCATCGTCGCCACCATCGGGCTGGCGGGGTTGTGTGTCTGGATCATCAGTTGGGAAGACCGTGACAGTCAATGAGCAAGCGTGATTACTACGAGGTTCTCGGCGTCGGCCGCGACGCCGACGAGAACGCCATCAAGAGCGCGTACCGCCGCCTGGCCCGCCAGCATCATCCCGACGTCAACAAGTCGGATGACGCGGAGGAGCGGTTCAAGGAGATCAACGAGGCCTACGAGGTCTTGAGCGACGCGGACAAGCGCGCGGCGTATGACCGCTACGGCCACGCCGCGACGCAGGGCGGCTTCGGCGCGGGGCCGGGCGGCGCCGGCTTCGGCGGGTTCCCCGGCTTCGGCGATATCTTCGAGGAATTCTTCGGCGGCATGGGCGGGATGCGCTCCGCGGCGCGCGGCCCCGCGCGCGGCGCAGACCTGCGCTACGACCTCGAGATCACCTTCCAGGAGGCCGTCTTCGGCGCGGAGAAGGAGATCGAGATCCCGCGGCAGGAGCTCTGCCCCGTGTGCCAGGGCTCCGGCGCGGAGCCGGGCACGAAGCCCATCCGCTGCCCGCAGTGCAACGGCACGGGCGAGGTGCGCCGGGCGCAGCAGACGATCCTGGGCCAGTTCGTCAGCGTGAGCACCTGCCCCCGCTGCAACGGCGAGCGGGAGATTGCGACGACCCCCTGCACGAACTGCCGCGGGCAGCGCCGCGTCCAGGTCACGCGCAAGCTGGCCGTGAACATCCCGGCCGGCGTGGACGACGGCATGCGCATCCGGCTGGCGGGCGAGGGCGAGCCGGGCGAGCGCGGCGGGCCGACCGGCAATCTGTTCGTCGTGCTGCACGTCAAGCCGCACCCGCTCTTCCAGCGCCAGGAGAACGACATCCTGCTGGAGCTGCCCGTCAACATCGTGCAGGCCGCGCTGGGCGCGGAGCTGGAGGTGCCGACGCTCGACGGGACCACGAAGCTGACCATCCCCGCGGGCACGCAGCACGGCGAGGTGTTCCGCCTGCGCGGGAAGGGGGTCCCCATCCTGCGCAGCAGCCGCCGCGGGGATCAACTGGTGGGCGTGCGCGTGGTCGTGCCGGAGAAGCTCAACGACAAGCAGCGCAAGCTGCTCAACGAGCTGGGCGAGTCGCTGGGGCTGGAATCGCTCGGCAAGGACAACCGCAGCCTGTTCGAGAAGCTGATCGACGCGGTCGGCGATGCGTTCGGGCAGTGATTACTCGTTACTCATTACTCGTTACTCATTACTCATTACGTCAATCTAACGAGTAATGAGTAACGAGTAATGAGTAAATTGTGAAGGAGCGGTCGCGTGCAATGGGTTGAGATCAGCGTGCGCGCGGACGGCGAGGCCGCAGAGGCCGTCAGCGAACTGTTCAACCGGCTGAACGGCCGGCCCGACGGCCAGGGCGGCGCGGTCACCGAGGTCAGCGGGTTCGACCCGGTCGGCGACGCGCACCGGCCTTTTGCGACCGTGCGCACCTACCTCTCTGCGGGCGAGCCCGACGCCGCGGAGCGCCAGCGCCGGATCGAGGAGGGGCTGTGGTTCCTGGGCCGCATCTACCCGCTGGGCGAGCCGCAGATACGCCCGCTGGCCGAGGAGGATTGGGCCAACGCGTGGAAGGCCAGCTACCGCCCGCTGCATGTGGGCCGCTTCCTCATCATCCCCGAATGGGAGCAGGGCAGCGTACAGCCCGCGGAGGGCGAGCTGCCGATCGTGCTGGATCCCGGCATGGCGTTCGGCACCGGGCTGCACCCCAGCACGCAGCTCTGTCTGCAAGCCATGCCGGACGTGGTCCGGCCCGGCCTGCGCGTGCTGGATGCGGGCTGCGGCTCCGGCATCCTCAGCATCGCGGCCGCGCGGCTGGGCGCGCGGCGCGTCGATGCGTTCGACATCGACCCGATCGCGGTCACCGCAACGCTGGAGAACGCCGCGCTCAACGACCTGCCGATCCGCATCAACGCGGTGCAATCCGAGGGGCCGCGCGCGGCCGACCCGTTCTGGCTGCCGGTGGACGCCGCGCCGCCGGCCTGGGACGTCATCCTCGTCAACATCCTGCCCCACGTCATCCGCGGCCTGATCGAGCAGGGGCTGCACACCTATCGCGCGGCGGGCGGGCAGATGCTGCTCGCCGGCATTATCGAGGAGCGGGAGCCGGAGCTGACGGCGTTCCTGGCCGAGCAGGGCCTGGCCGTCCGGCGGCGGCTCGGCCAGGGCGACTGGGTCGCGCTGGTGGTCGCATGAGCGAGGCCAGATGAAGCAGGCCTACCCGATCCTCGAGTTCGACCCGGCCCCGCGCGGCATCATCGAGCCGCGGCGGCCCGCGGAGCTGGCCCCCGTGCCGGAGGCGTGCGTCGTCTGCTTCTTCGGCGAGGTGATCCGCAAGCTGGCGCGCGAGAAGCGGCTGCGCCGCATCCATTCGCTGCGCAGCGAGATGGGGCCGCACCCCGTCTACGAGCTGGTCGTGGACGGGCGGCCGCGCGTCACCGTGTTTCCTTCGGCGGTCGGCGCAGCGCTGGCCGCGGGGCTGGTGGACGAGCTCATTGCCTGCGGCGCGCGGCGGTTCGTGGCCTGCGGCGGCGCGGGCGTGCTGGATCGTGAGATCGCCGTCGGTCACGTCGTCATCCCGGTCAGCGCGGTCCGCGACGAGGGGACCTCGTATCATTATCTGGCGCCGGGCCGCGAAGTGACGCCCGACCCCGCGGCCGTCGCGGCCATCGAGCAGGTCTTGCAGGCGCACGGCGTGCCGTATGTGAAGGGCAAGACCTGGACGACCGACGGGTTCTACCGCGAGACGCCGGACAAGGTCGCGCTGCGCCGCGCGGAGGGCTGCCTGACGGTCGAGATGGAGGCCGCGGCGTTCTTTGCGGTCGCGCAGTTCCGCGGCGTGCAGTTCGGCCAGATGCTCTATGGCGGCGACGACGTCAGCGGCGCGGAGTGGGATCACCGCGATTGGCATAGGCGGACCACGCTGCGCGAGCGGTTGTTCTGGCTGGCGGTGGAGGCGGCCATCGCGTGCGGGGACGCGGCCGGAGGCCGGCCCCGGCAGCCAGCGGAAGGCGCTTAGCGCGGGCGTGCGATGCATCGCTTCTTCGTCTCCCCCTCCGATTTCGCGCAGCAGCCGGTCGTGCTGACGGGCGAGCAGGCCCATCAGGTCAGGCGGGTGCTGCGGCTGCGGCTGGGCGAGACGGTCACGCTGCTCGACGGGCAGGGGGGCGTCGGCGAGGCCATGCTGGTCGCGCTGGACGAGCGCAGCGCGCGCTTCAAGGTGACGCGGCGCTGGCAGACGCCGCGCGAGCCGGCCGTCCACATCACGCTGTACCAGGCCGCGCTCAAGGGCGAACGCTTCGGCTGGGCGTTGCAGAAGGGCGTCGAGGTCGGCGTCAGCCGGTTTGCGCCGCTGGTGTGCGAGCGCAACATCGTCGATGACCTGGACGCGGTGGAGGATAAGCGCGACCGCTGGCAGCGCATCATCCAGGAGGCCGCGGAGCAGAGCGGCCGCACGCATCTGCCGGAGCTGCTGCCCGCGCAGTTCTTCAGCAGCGCGGTGCAGATGGGCGCCGCGGCGGCGGAGGGCGCGGCGGCCCTGCGGCTGATCCCCTGGGAGGGCGAGCGGGAGACGCGGCTGAGCACGCTCCTGGCCGCGTGTAACTTGGTGGGCGGGCCGCGCATCGAACTGTTTGTCGGGCCGGAGGGCGGCTTCACCGAGGCCGAGATCGCTCTGGCCCGACGTTATGAGATTCGCCCGGTCAGCCTGGGGCCGCGGATCCTGCGGGCAGAGACGGCCGGCGTCGTCGCCGCGGCCGCGATCCTGTACCAGGCGGGCGAGTTCTGAAAGTCTATCCAAGAAGCTCGGGACGGGCGGTTGAAACCGCTGCCACATCCAAGTCCCCCTGCGGAGACTTGCGGGCTTTAGTCTGCGTAGGCAGACTTCGCAATGGTGGCCGTGACTTCAGTCGCCGGGGAACTTTTCGAACAAGTTCTAAAAGATGTATATTCATGGAGTCCGCGGCCACGGCCGCGGGCGGCAAACGTGGGAGGCATGATCATGTTGGACGGGTTGAGCTTCAACCTGGGCAGCGCCGGGGGCGAAGAGGCGGTCGAGGAGACGCAGGCGGCCGAGCGCGGGCCGCGGCCCGAGATCGAGAACGTCATCATCGTCGGCAGCGGGCCGGCGGGCTGGAGTGCCGCGATCTACACCGCGCGCGCGGACCTGCGCCCCCTGCTGATCACCGGCAACGACGTGGGCGGGCAGATCGCGCTGACGACCGAGGTCGAGAACTTCCCCGGCTTCGATTCTATCCAGGGGCCGGAGCTGGTCGAGCGGATGCAGCGGCAGGCCGAGCGCTTCGGCGCGGAGGCGCTGATCGACTATGTCACCGAGATCGACATGGCCGGCCCGCCCTTCACCGTCCGGACCGCGGGCGGCCTGGAGTTCAAGGCGAAGAGCGTCATCGCGGCGACCGGCGCGTCGCCCCGGCGGCTGGGCGTGCCCGGCGAGGAGCTGCTGACCGGCCGCGGGGTGAGCTACTGTGCGACCTGCGACGGCTTCTTCTTCCGCAACAAGGACATCATGGTCATCGGCGGCGGCGACAGCGCGCTGCAAGAGGCGCTGTTCCTGACCAAGTTTGCGGCGCGCGTGCGGATCGTCCACCGCCGTGACCAGTTGCGCGCCGGCGTGACGTTGCAACGCCGCGCGCAGGCCAACCCCAAGATCGAGTTCGTGTGGAACACGGTCGTGACCAGCATCAACGGCCAGAACAAGGTCGAGACGGTCACGCTGCGCGATCTGGTGACGGGCGAGACCTACGATACGCCGACGGACGGCGTGTTCGTCTACATCGGCCACCTGCCGAACAACGAGCTGTTCCTGGGCAAGCTGGCGCTGGATGAGGACGGCCACCTGATCACGGACAAGCTGATGCGCACGAGCGTGCCGGGCATCTTTGCCGCGGGCGAGATCCAGGATCATCGCTTCAAGCAGGCCGCCACCTCCGCGGGCCAGGGCGTGGCCGCGGCGATGGAGGCCGAAAAGTATCTGGCCGACCTGGAGGACCGGACCTATCCGGGCGACGAGGGGACGCACGCCGAGGTGAAGCTGGCCGCCTGAGCTCGCGCCAGGATCTGGACGGAGCGCGGGCAGCGGTCGAAACCGGCTGATGCCCGCGCCCTACAGCGGAAGGACCCCTCATGGCGACGATCGCCGAACTCCAGTCCTACCAGCGCAAGGCCGCCGCGCGCACGCGCATCACGGTCGCCTGCCCGCCCTTCTATCTGTATATCCACCCGACAGACAACTTCCGTTTCTTGAACTACGCGATTCCAGATGCGCCGGTCGAGAGGTTGGGCCGCGACGACCTGGCCCGCCTGCGCGTGGCGTTTGCCAGACAGGGCCGGCTGATGCGCTTCGAGTTCATCCACGAGTATACGCCGCAGCTGCGCGGCCTGCTGGAGGGCCTGGGGGTGCCGGCCGAGAGCGAGGCCCCGCTGCTCGTCTGCACGCAGGAGACGTGGCGCGAGGCGGCCGGGCCGGCCGGCCTGGAGATCCTGCGCCTGACCGCGGACTCCCCGGAGACGTACCTGGCCGCGCAGATCACCGTGAGCAGCCGCGGGTTCGGCGGGGACGGCCGCGAGGTGAACGCGGAGCGGATCGCGGATCTGCGCCGCCGGCTGCGGCTGGGCAGCGGCCATTATCTGGCGCTGCTCGGCGGGATCCCCGTCGGCGTCGGCGCGTACACGGTTCCGGTGGACGGCTTCAGCGAGCTGGTGGCCATCGCGACGCTGCCCGCCTATCGGCGTCGGGGCATCGCGGGCGCGCTGACCGCGACCATCGCGCGCGACCTGCTCGCCGCGGAGGTTCGTACGATCCTTCTGACCGCGGCGGACGACGCCGCGAGCCGGGTCTATCAGCGCGCGGGCTTCGGCCGGGCAGGGACGGCGCTGGCGTTCTGCGAGGGATAGCGGGCTTTGTCAGGAAACCCGGCCTCCGCCGCGGCCCTGACCGCATCGGAGGCCGGGTTCTGCGTCCACGTCACACGAACAGCGGCGCCATCTCGGCCTGCGCGACGAGCGCCTGCATCTCCTGATTGGACGGCCGGTGCTCGAAGCGCGCGGCCGCATCCAGCACGCGCGGCAGCACGTGGATGTCGCCGACCGTGTTCAGGAACATCTCGGACCGGCCCAGCACCCACCAGACGGCCTTGTCCAGATCCTCTTGCTTCTCCAAAGGCTCGTACCAGGTCGCGCGCACGCGCGCCTTGTCGCCCCACGGCCCGCGCGTGACGCCCTTGATCGTCTGGATCGGCACGTTGCGTATCTTGCAGAGCGCGGCCAGCGCTTCGAAGCTCGCCGCGTACTCCGGGTTCTGCATCAGCGGGAAGTTGTAGGGCAGCAGCACGGAGTCGAAGTCGTAGCGCTCCAGGCTCCGCATGTGCATCTTCGGCACGGCCAGGTCGTGGCCCGTCACGCCGATGAAGCGCGCCAGGCCCTGCGCCCGGGCCTCGACCGCCGCGGCCAGCGCGCCGTCCGGCCCCAGCGCGACCTCCCATTCCTGCGGGTCGACCAGATAGTGCAGCTGGATCAGATCCACGTGGTCGGTCTGTAGCCGTTCGAGCGAGCGCTGGATCTCTTCCTTGGCCTTCTGGTAGGTGCGCTCGCCGGTCTTGGTTGCCAGAAAGATCTTGTCGCGGTTGTGCTTGACCCACGGGCCGAGCAGCACTTCAGATTTGCCGTAGCTGGCCGCGGTGTCGAAGTGGTTGATCCCGTACTGCATCAGCAGGTCGATGGTTCGATCCGCCTCGGCCTGCGTGACGTCGCTGAACGCGGCCGCGCCGAAGATGACGCGCGTGCTGAGATGGCCCGTCCGACCAAAAACTCTCTTCTCGATCATCATGTTCCTCCTATTGGCTCGTGTAATCGTAGAATCCACGGCCGTTCTTGCGCCCCAGATAGCCGGCGCTCACCATCCGCCGCAGCAGCGGCGGCGCGGCGAAGCGGGCATCCTTCGTCTCATCGAAGACAGCATCCGCGATGAACAGAATGGTGTCGAGGCCGATATAGTCCAGCAGCGTAAACGGCCCCATCGGGTGGTTCAGCCCCAGCTTGATCGCGGCGTCGAAGTCCTCCTTTGTCGCGATGCCCTTTTCGAGCGCGTCGATCGCGTGCAGGAGGTATGGAATCAGCAGCCGGTTGACGATGAAGCCGGGCGAATCCTTGCAGACGACGCTGGTCTTGCCCAGGCGCGCGGCGAAGGCCTGCGCCGCCTCGAGGGTCTCGTCGCTCGTCAGGAAGGTGCGGACGATCTCGAGCAGGGGCATGACCGGGACCGGCTGCATGAAGTGGAGGCCCAGGACCTGGGCCGGCCGGTCGGTGGCCGCGGCCATCTCGATGATCGCCAGCGATGAGGTGTTGCTGGCGAGGAGGGCGTGTCGCGGCGCGGCCGCGTCCAGCTCCGCAAAGACCCGGCGCTTCAGCTCCAGGTTCTCGGCCACCGCCTCTACCACCAGGTCGCAGTCCGCAAAGGCGGAGAGGTCCGTCGCGCCGATGATGCGGCTGCGCGCGGCATCGCGCTCCGCGGCTGCGAGCTTGCCCCTGGCGACGGCCCTGTCCAGCGAGCCGTCGATGCGCGCCAGGCCGGCCGCGAGCTGCTCGCGGCTGACCTCGCGCACGATGACGGTGTAGCCGGCCCTGGCGCAGACCTCGGCGATGCCGGAGCCCATCAGGCCGCAGCCGACGATGCCGACGCGCGTGATCGGTTGCGCCATTGTAAACGCTCCTGGATCAATGAGTGACGGGAAACGGCGACGAACAGGCGGCTTTCTGTCTCGGAGTATACCGGTTTTCGCGCGAGTTGGCAATGTCGGGCTGCCGATACGCGCGCCTTGAAGTCCTGCAAAAGCGCTGGGGCCGGTCTCTGACCGTGCCCCTCTGGCTCGGTCGGAGACCGGCCAGAGCCGGGGTCGCCTGGGGCAGAGACAGGCGGAGCATCCAGAGCGGAGGCTGCACGCAGTGCGGACGCAGTCGAAGGATGCGGCCCGACCCCATGTGGAGGCGTCCTTCGACTGGCCTTGCGCCGTCGGCGGCGTTGGGCCGTCCACCCGCTCAGGATGCCTCCACGCGCTTCTTGGTCTTTCGCCCCGCTAAAGGTACAATCGGTCAGAATCTGATCCGAGGAGCGCCATGTGACGCCATCGTTGATCCTGGCCTCGCGGTCGCCGCGACGGTCGCAGCTGTTGGCCGCGCTGGGGCTGGCCTTCGCCGTCGATGTGGCGGACGTCGATGAGACGCCGTTCCCCGACGAGCAGCCGGCCGCGCTGGTCAGCCGGCTGTGTCAGGCCAAGGCTATGGCCGTGGCGCGGCGTCACCCCGCCGCGTTGGTGCTGGCCGCGGACACGCTCGTCGCGCTGGACGGCCAACTGCTGGGCAAGCCCGCGGACGCGGGCGAGGCGGCCACCATGCTTGCGCGGCTGAGCGGGCGGACGCACCAGGTCTACACCGCGGTGTGCGTGGCGCGGGACGGCGTGTACGATGCGCGGCTTTCCGTCAGCGACGTGACGATGCGCGGCTACAGCGACGCGGAGATCGATGGCTATGTCGCCACCGGCGACCCGCTGGACAAGGCCGGCGCCTATGCCATCCAGCACCCGCAGTTCACGCCGGTCGCCGCATGGACGGGGTGCTATGCCGGCATCATGGGGCTGCCGCTGCGCCTGGCGCGCGATATGCTGCGCGACGCGGGCGTGGATGCGCCCCGCGACGTGGTGGAGGCGTGCGAGAGGCTCAGCGGGGGCCGGTGTTGCGCCCGGAGCGAACCGTCCGAACATCGGGAGGAAGAGACGCTAGGCGGCCCCCACCCCGGCCCTCCCCCGCTGCGCAGGGGAGGGAGAGACTTTTGACCTGTCGCCCCTCCTTCGCACGGCGGGGGGAGGGAGAGACTTTTGATCTGCCGCCCTTCCCCTGCACGGCGGTAGGGAGAGGCTTTTGGTCTATTGCCCCCTCCCCCGCTATGCGGGGGAGGGGGTTGGGGGTGGGGGCCACGACGCGTCACCCCTGTCAAAAATCATGCGTGATGAAGAATGACTGACGAACTGCTGGCGGGGCTGAACCCCGCGCAGAGAGAGGCCGTCACCACGGTCAAGGGGCCGGTGCTGGTGCTGGCCGGGCCGGGCTCCGGCAAGACGCGCGTGCTGGCGCACCGCGTGGCCTATCTGCTGCGCCATGCCAACGCGCACCCGCGCTCGATCATGGCCGTCACCTTCACGAACAAGGCCGCGGGCGAGATGCGCGAGCGCATCAACAGGCTGGTGGGCCAGGCCGTGCCCGTCAGCACGGGCTGGCGCGGGCTGACCATCGGCACGTTCCACAGCATCTGCGCGCGCATCCTGCGCGCGGATGCGCCGGCCGCGGGCCTCAACCCGAACTTTGTCATCTACGATGACGGCGAACAGCTCACCGCGGTCAAGCAGGCGCTGCGCGACCTGAAGCTGGACGACAAGCTGTACAAGCCCGAGGCCATGCGCAGCGCGATCTCGAAGGCCAAGAACGAGCTGATTCGACCTGATGCGTTCGAGGCGACGACCTACTGGGCGGAGATCGCGCGGCGGGTCTACACGCGCTACGAGGAGATCCTGGCCGCAAACGGCGGGCTGGACTTCGATGACCTGCTCTGCCGGGTCGCGTGGCTGTTCCGCGAGCAGCCGGAGGCGCTGAAGCGTTATCAGGATCGGTACGAGTATCTGCTGGTGGACGAGTTCCAGGACACGAACACCGCGCAGTACGAGATGATCTACCGGCTGGCCAGCGCGTCTCGCAACGTGTTTTGCGTCGGCGACGAGGATCAGTCGATCTTCATGTTCCGCGGCGCGGACTATCGCAACGTGATGCGCTTCCGCGAGGATTTTCCCGAGGCGAAGGTCGTCCTGCTGGAGCAGAACTATCGCTCGACGCAGACCATCCTCGATGTCGCGAACGCGATCATCGCGCATAACCAGCACCGCACCCCGAAGAAGCTGCACACCGACCGCGGCCAGGGGCTGGAGATTATCGCGCACGAGGCGTACGACGAGGCGGACGAGGCCGCGTTCGTCGCCGGCGCGATCCAGCGGCTGGTGCGCCAGCGCCAGGCCACGCTGGGCGACTGCGCGGTCATGTACCGGACCAACGCGCAGTCGCGCACGCTCGAAGACGCCTTTATCGCGCGCGGCATCCCCTATCGGCTGGTCGGCGGGGTGCGGTTCTATCAGCGCCGCGAGATCAAGGATGCGCTGGCCTATCTGCGACTGGTGCACAACCCCGCGGACAACATCAGCCTGGGCCGCATCATCAACGTGCCCCCGCGCAGCATCGGCGACAAGACCGTGTCCAACCTCGCGACGTGGAGCGCGGAGTTGGGCGTGTCGATGGCGGGCGGGCTGGCGCTGCTGGCCGGCGACCTGAACAGCCCTGTGCTCGACGATGAGTTCCGGGCGCGCCATGCGCAGCCGCCGCAGCATCCCTTTGCCGCGGCCGCGACGCGGGCGCTGACCGCGTTCTACAAGATGCTGGCGCGGTGGCTGGCCGCCAAGGACGGCCTGACCGTCGCCGAGCTGCTCGACCGCATCACGGAGGAGGCCGGCTACACGACGTGGCTGCGCGACGGCACCGAGGAGGGCGAGGATCGCTGGGCGAACGTGCAGGAGCTGCGCAGCGTGGCCGCGCACTACGACGACTTTCCGCCCGACCTGCGGCTGACCGCCTTCCTGGAGGAGGTCGCGCTCGTGTCGGATCAGGACGATCTGGCCGAGCCGGAGGATCGGGTGACGCTGCTCACCGTCCACACGGCGAAGGGGCTGGAGTTCCCGGTCGTCTTCATCGTCGGGCTGGAGGAGAACATCTTCCCGCACAGCCGGAGCATGGAAGACTCCGACCAGATGGAGGAGGAGCGCCGGCTCATGTATGTCGCGGTGACCCGCGCAAAGGATCGGCTGTATTTGTTGCGCGCGTTTCGCCGCATGCTGTACGGGCGCAGCGAGATGAACCAGCCGTCGCGCTTCCTCAAGGATGTGGCGAGGCTGCCGGGGGTGCGCAACGATGCGGCCGGCCGCCGGGCCGCGGGCGCGGCAGATCGCGCGGACAGCTATGACGCGCTGGCCGAGCGCGGCCGCTATGGCGGCATGTTCGGCGGGCGCAGCCCCGTGCGCGGCCGCGAGGATGCGCCGCGCAGCCAGCCGCCGCGGCCCGCGCCGCGCAGCGCTGGCCGGCCGGACGAGCCGCCGGCGCGCGGCGACCGCGCCGGCCAGTTCAAACCCGGCGACCGCGTCGACCACGGCCTGTTCGGGCAGGGCATCGTCATCAAGTCC
>MWBF01000025.1 GCA_002068935.1 Chloroflexi bacterium ADurb.Bin325 | reverse complement strand
TGAACAGCCTGGCGCCGGAGCAATCGGCCGCCGGCATCCCCGCGTTTCTGCGCGGCATCGGCGCGGACATCCTCTTGCGTCACAGCCCCTATTGTAAGATCGTACTGGAGGATGTGACCCTGGAAGAGCAGCGCGATGGCGATACGATCATGCGACGGATCATCACGCCCGCCGGAACGATCACGGAAACCAGCCTGCATATCCCCGGCGCCGAGACCGACTTCATCACGAAGCCGTTCATCAAGACGCCTGCCGACTATGACGCCGTGTGTTTTCTGCTGACACATCAGCACGTCACGCCGGATTACCCGACCGCCCAGCGCACGATCGACGAGACCGGCGAGGACGGCCTGGTGACGATCGACGCGGGCGCGCCGCCGCTGAGCGCGTTCTTCCGCTACCTGGCGCAAGAACAGGTCCTCTATGAGTCGCATGACCACCCGGAACAGCTGGATCGTCTGGCCGCTGCTGTCCACGAACATCAGCTCGCCATGTGTCGGGCTGCTGCCGCGGCGCCAGCCGAGGTCGTCATAGCCTATTCGGCCGATATCACCACACGGCTGATCTCTCCGCGCCTGTTCGAGCGATATGCGCTGCCCTATCTCCAGGAATATGCCGCAATCCTTCACGCCGCCGACAAGCTGTTCATCATCCATACCTGCGGCGATGTGCGCGCGTTATTACCATTGATGCGGCAAGCGAATATCGATGGCATAGACTCGCTCAGCGAGCCGCCGCTCGGCAATACGCCGTTCGAGGTGGCGATGGCAGAGCTAGGGGATGACGTCTGTCTGATCGGCGGGGTTAGCCCTATTGTATTGGCAAACGGCACACCTGCGCAGGTGCGTGAGCATGTCCTGGACTTGTTCAGTCGCGTTCCCCATCGACGCAACCTGCTGCTCTGTACCAGCGACGCCACAGCTTTCGCCACGCCGGTCGAAAACCTGCGCGCGGTGGCTGAATTGGTCAAGGAATACTGACGAGAAACACACCAGCAACGGGACATCGCGTCCGACCGGGGCGATCATGCGACTGACACGTCCTACATCCACCAACAATCTGTCGCTGGCCGAGGTCATAGCCAAGCTGGTCCGGCACGACGCGGTGGACGGCTTGCTGTTCATCGGCTCGACCGGACGCGCGCAACTCAGCGCGTCCAGCGACTACGATCTCATTGTCATCCTGAACCGTTCTCCGATATCGCTGCGCGTCGCGCTGACCTATATCGACGGACGGCTGACGGACGTCATCTTTGTGGACGCGCGAGAACTGATGGCGCTTGTTCAGGGGATGCCCGGCGACGTTCCAGCCGTATGGGGCGAGGCTGCATTGCTCCGTTGGTTGCGCGGGGGAACAATCGCTTTTGATCGATCGGGGCAACTGGCGGCGGCGCAAGCTGTGGCCGCCGCGCGGCCGCCGGACGAGCCGACGGAAAACGAGCTGTTCTCGGCCTGGTTCAGCATCAACTACAACCTGCGCCAGAACCTGCGCATGGTCGCATCCGACGACGAGACCTATCTGATCGCCCTGGATCTGCGCCTGCTGTACAGTCTGTTCGACTGCTGGTGGTATTACTTCCTGCTGCGCAAGCTGCCAGAACGCGGAGAAAAGGCCCAGGTGCGCTATATGCAGGCGCACGATCCAGAATATCTGGCATTATTCCGCGCCTGTCTGGCCGAAGGTGACCGGGCGCGACGTTTCGCACTGTACCGGAGGCTGGCAGAATTGACCGTTGCGCCGGCGGGTGGGCTCTGGGCTGAGGATGCGACGAGCGTGCTGCCGGAGACAGGCATCGCCTGGCAGGCTGACACACCCGACCGTGCGCTGGCGTTCTGGGCCGAACTGCTGGGCCATGAAGACGGCTGACGTACTCGGCTGAATATAGCTCTCCTGGCTTACCGCTGACCGATTCATCTTCAAGTCTCGATAAAATATCTGGTTATCCCTCATAGTCCCCAGTCGCCATCCCGCCCGTTCAGGCCCCGAACGACGCGAGCGCGCGGCGCAGCCGCTCCTCCACGTCCGTGACCTCGCGCGGCAGCGCCTGGACCGCGCGCTGCGCCTCCACGATGCTGTAGCCCAGCGCGGTCAGCGCGTCGATGACCGCCGCGTCCGCCTCGGTGATGGCGGCCAGCCCCTCGGAGACCTCGCCCGCGCCGATCTTGTCCTTGAGCTCGAGCACAATCTTCTGTGCGGTCTTCTTGCCGATGCCCGGCACGCGCGCCAGCAGCTCCGGCTGCTCCTGGCCGATTGCCAGCCGCAGCGCATCCGGGGCCATGAACGAGAGCACGGCCAGCGCCAGCTTCGGCCCCACCCCCTGCACGCGCATCAGGTTCTCGAACAGGCCGAGCTCCTCTTCGCTGGCGAAGCCGACGAGCGTCAGATCGTCCTCGCGCACGATCAGGTGCGTGTGGAGGACGATCTCCTCGCCGGGCCGCGCCGTCGCCAGCGTCGGCTGCGGGCAGAGGACGCGGACGCCGATGCCGCCGAACATGACGATCAGCCCATCGCTGGACTTGCTGTGAACCCGGCCTTCGACGATGGCGATCAAGGCATACCTCGCGCTATTCTTCCGCCAGCCGGCGCAGCCGCTGGCTGTGCAGATGACAGATGGCGACGGCCACGGCATCCGCCGCGTCATCGGGCCGCGGGATGTCGGCCAGCCCGAGCATCAGCCGCACCATCTCCTGCATCTGATGTTTGTCCGCGCGGCCATAGCCGACGAGCGCCTGCTTGACCTCGGCCGGCTTGTACTCGTAGACCGGCAGGCCGGCCTGCGCCGCGGCGAGCAGCGCCACCCCGCGCGCCTGTCCGACGGTCAGCGCGGTGGTGACGTTGCGGTTGAAGAACAGCTCCTCGACGGCCACCGCAGCCGGCCCGGCCGTGCGCAGGAGCGCGCACACCTCGTCGTAGAGCTGCCGCAGGCGCTCCGGCACGGGCGTGTGCGCGGGCGTCTGGATCACGCCATAGCGCACGAGATAGACGCCCGCGGCGTCCTCGCCCACCAGCCCGAAACCGGTCGTCGCGATGCCCGGATCGACGCCCAGGACGATCGAACGCGATTCCACGCCGTCAGGCCAGCTCGGCCAGCGCCTCGTCGGAGATCTCGAGGTTGGAGTAGACCTTGCTCATGTCATCCAGCTCCTCGAGGGCCTCCACCAGGTTCAACACCTGAAGGGTGTCCGCGGGGCTGAGCGAGATGAGGGTCTTCGGCTGCATGGTCAGCTCCGCGACCTCCATCTTGTAGCGCGCATCCTCGAAGGCCTGGCGCACGGTCTGGAGGTCGGACGGGTCGGTGTAGATCTCCGCGATCTCCTCGCCGAACTGCACGTCCTCGGCCCCCGCGTCCAGCGCCAGCTCGAAGACCTTGTCCTCGTCCTTGCCCTCCATCGAGATGACGATGTAGCCCTTGGACTCGAAGAGCCAGCCCACGCTGCCCGACTCGCCCATGCTGCCGCCCCCGCGCGTCAGCGCGCGGCGGATCTCGGAGACCGTGCGGTTCCGGTTGTCGGTGACGGCCTGCATCAGGAAGGCCACGCCGTGCGGCCCGTAGCCCTCGTAGGTGACCTCCTCGAGCTGGCCGCCCTCCGAATCCAGCCCGGCCCCGCGCTTGATGGCGCGCTCGATGTTCTCCTTGGGCATGTTCTCGGCGCGCGCCTTCTCGACGATCAGCCGCAGCCGGAAGTTGAAGTTCGTGTCAGGGCCCTGGCGCGCCGCGAGCTGGATCTCGCGCGCCAGCTTGGTGAACATCTGCCCGCGCTTGGCGTCGGCCGCGCCCTTCTTGCGCTTGATAGTAGCCCATTTTGAATGTCCAGACATAAATGCCCCCTTTACAGGTCTATTCGCATCGAGGCCGGATTGACAGGACTTGCGTGATGCGCGGCGTGGACCGCTCCAACCCGGTCGATCCTGTGAATCCGGCCGGAAAACGTATGATCCTCAGGCCGGCCGGTCAAGGACGGCCCTGATAAACGCCTTGAACAGCGGATGCGGACGGTTCGGCCGCGAGCGAAACTCCGGGTGGAACTGCGTGCCGAGCATCCACGGGTGCAGGCTGCGATCCAGCTCCGCGATCTCGACCAGCCGGCCGTCGGGCGACAGCCCGGAAAGACAGAGCCCGGCCTGGCTCGTCGGCGCGCGATAGCGATTGTTGAACTCCCAGCGGTGGCGATGGCGCTCGCGCACCGCGCCCTCCGGCGCATAGGCCTCCGCGGCCAGCGACCCCGGGGTCAGCGCGCACGGCCACAGCCCCAGCCGCATCGTCCCGCCCATATCCTCGATGCCCTCCTGATCCGGCATGAGGCTGATGATCGGGTCGGGCGTCTTGGGGTTGAACTCGGTGCTGTTCGCCTCCGCCAGGCCGAGCACGTTGCGGGCGAACTCGATGCACATCACCTGCATCCCCAGGCAGAGGCCGAGATAGGGGATGCGGTTCTCCCGCGCATAGCGCGCCGCGTTGATCTTGCCCCGGACCCCGCGCTCGCCGAAGCCGCCCGGCACGAGGATGCCGCGCGCGCCCGCCAGTTGGTCGATGCCGTCCGGCCGTTCCAGCGACTCGGAGTGCACCCAGTCGATATCGAGGTCGTGATCCCAGGCCCAGGCCGCATGGCGCAGCGCCTCGCGCACGCTCATGTACGCGTCTTCCAGCTCGACGTACTTGCCCACCAGCGCGATCTTGACGCGCGGCTTGGGCCGGGCGATCTGCGCGACCAGCGCCCGCCACTCGGCCAGATCCGGCTCGGTTGTCTGGAGCTCCAGCCGCTCGGCGATGAAGTCCGCGACGCCCTCCTGCTCCAGCATCAGCGGCACCTCGTAGATGCTGGTCGCGGTGTAGGCCGGGACGACCGCGCGCGCCTCCACATCGGTGAACAGCGCAATCTTATCGCGCACGCCCTGGCTCATCGGCAGGTCGGAGCGGCAGACGATCATGTCGGGCTGGATGCCGATGCTGCGCAGCTCGCGCACGCTGTGCTGGGTCGGCTTGGTCTTGAGCTCATTCGAGCCGGAGATGTAGGGCAGCAGGGTGACATGGATGTAGAACGTCTTGTTGCGCCCGACATCCTTGCGCATCTGGCGGATGGCCTCGAGGAACGCCTGGCCCTCGTAGTCGCCGACCGTGCCGCCCACTTCGACGATGACCACATCCGCGTCCCCGCGGCGGGCCACGTCGAGGATGCCGCGCTTGGTCTCGTTGGTGACGTGCGGGATGACCTGGATCGTGCCGCCCAGGAAGTCGCCATGGCGCTCGCGGCTCAGCACCTGGCTGTTGATCTGCCCCATGGTGATATTGTTGGCGCGGCCCAGGCTCTCGTCGATGAACCGCTCGTAGTGGCCCAGGTCGAGGTCGGTTTCCGCGCCGTCGTCGGTGACGAAGACCTCGCCGTGCTGGTACGGCGACATCGTGCCGGGATCGACGTTCAGGTAGGGGTCGAGCTTCTGGATGGAGACGCGCACGCCGCGTGCCTTGAGCAGCCGGCCGATGGACGCCGCGGTCACGCCCTTGCCCAGCCCGCTGACCACGCCGCCTGTCACAAAGATGTAAGCTGTCACATTGGCTCCATAGGGTTAATAAAAAGGAGACACGGACATTACATCCGCGTCTCCGGCGCGCTAAACAGAATCCCGGCGCAATGTCGGAAACTTGAGAATCATCCGCAGCGAGATGGCTGCCTGGCGAATGCCTTGCGAGTACATAGCAGGTGGAATATACCACAAAACGCCCGAATCGCCAACAAAAACACCGCGCCGCTTCCGCCACGAATTGGACGAATCGGACGAATGAGCACGAAGCGCAAAGGGCCAATCACCGATTCGTCCAATTCGCTTCATTCGTGCAATTCGTGGCGGAAAATCTTCGCTTACTTTTGCCAATTCTCCCGCAACCACGCGTACATCAGCACCCCGCCCGCGATGGAGACGTTGAGCGACTCGGCCTTGCCGGTCATGGGCAGGTGCGCCCACGCGTGGACGTGGGCCGCGACATCCGGCGAGAGGCCGCGCGCCTCGTTGCCCAGCACCAGCGCAACATCCCCCTGCCACAGCCCCTCGCCCCAGGGCTTGCCCGCGTGCGTGCCCGCGCCGACCGGCCGCACCCCGCGCTCGGCCAGCCAGCGGAACAGGGCGGCTACGTCGCCCGTGCGGATGACGGGCAGGTTGAACAACGACCCCATGCTCGCGCGCAACGTCTTCGGGTCGTAGAGGTCAACGCCCGGCTCGACCTGCACGACCGCGGCCGCGCCGACCGCGTCCGCGGTGCGGATGAGCGTGCCCAGATTGCCGGGGTCCTGCAACCGGTCGAGCACGAGGATCAGCGCGGGCGACACCAGCTTGACCGCGGATAGCTGCGGCGCGGGCAGCGCGAAGGTCGCCAGCAGTCCGCCGGCCAGCTCGCGCTCGGCCAGCGCGTCCATCACCGCGGGCGAGACGCGCAGGATCGTGGCCGGGGTGCGCCGGAAGCGTTCGAGCAGCGCGGGCGCGGCCGGCCCCGTCATCTGTTCCTCGCAGTGGAAGACCGTGTCGGGCCGCGCGCCGCCGTCCAGCGCCATGTGGAGCAGTTGCAGCCCCTCGACGAGGAAGCGGCCCTGCTGCTCGCGGTGCTTGCGCTGCGCGAGTTTGCGCGCCTCGACGATGCGCCGGTTGGCCGTGCTGGTGATAATGGGTTCGGACAACATCATGGGAACGCCGGCCTTCTTTTCTGTCGTGGCCCGGTCGGAGACCGGCCACAGCTATCGTTGTGTTCGGTCGGAGACCGGCCACAACCCATAATCATGAAGCGAGATGATTATACAACAACTCATCGGCGTGCTGTTTTAAATCCACCCCTCCGAACAGATGTGGTATAATGCGGCCGCGTGAGCTCCGACCAGAAGCCGCGCGCGATCCTTGCTGCACGCTGGAGGGCCTGTTGCCCCGCACCTTTGTCGCCATCGACCTGGAAACGACCGGCCTGAGCGCCGAACGGGACGCCATCATCGAGGTGGGCGCGGTCAAGTTCCGCGATGGCGAGGTCATCGACGAGTTCGGCAGCCTGGTCAACCCGGGCCGATCCATCCCGCCCGATATCACCATGATCACCGGCATCACGGATCGCGATGTCGCGGACGCGCCCCGCTTCAACCAGATCGCCAACACCCTCATGCGCTTCGTCGGCAACAGCCCCGTGGTCGGCCACAACGTCGGCTTCGACCTCAGCTTCCTGCGCGGGCAGGGCCTCCTGGCCGAGAACGTCGGCCTGGATAGCTGGGAGCTGGCGACGATCCTGCTGCCCTCGTTGCCCGGCTACAGCCTCGGCGCGTTGGCGGAACGGTTCGACATCCGCTCGGCCAGCCGACACCGCGCGCTGGAGGACGCGCGCGCGTCCGGCAGGCTCTTTGCGCTGCTGTGCGAGGAGGCCGCGCGGCTGCCCCGGGCCGTGCTGCTCGAGATCGACCGGCTGACCGCGGGCAGCAACTGGCCGCTGGCCGTGGTCTTCGGCGAGGCGCTGACCGCGCTGGGCGTCCTGAGCACGCCGCGCGAGCGGATTCCCCTGGCCGAGATCGCGCCGGCCAGCCCGCTCTACCAGCCCTGGCGGATGCCGGAGCCGCTGACGCCCGTCGCAAAGCCCCAGCCGATCGATGTGACGGAGCTGGCCGAGATCTTGCAGCCGGGCGGCGCGCTGAGCCAGGCGTTTCCGGGCTACGAGTACCGTCCGCCCCAGGTCGAGATGCTGCTGGCCGTGGCCGAGGCGTTCAACCTCAGCCATCACCTGCTGGCCGAGGCGGGCACAGGCACGGGCAAGTCGCTGGCCTACCTGCTGCCCGCGCTGGCCTTTGCGGTCAAGAACAACGAGCGCGTGGTCATCAGCACGAACACCATCAACCTGCAAGATCAGCTCTTCAAGAAGGATCTGCCCGATCTACAGCGCGTGGTCGCGCGCTATCTGGACGACGAGCCCGCGGGCATCCCCTTCCCCCGCTTCGACCCGAACCGCGAAGGCTTTCGCGCGGTGCTGCTCAAGGGGCGCAGCAACTACCTCTGCCCGCGGCGCTTCGACCTGCTGCGGGCGCGGCCCAATCTGTCGCACGACGAGCTGCGCGGCGTCACGCGCATCCTCGTCTGGCTGCCGCGCACCAAGACCGGCGACCAGAGCGAGCTGTCGCTGCCGTTGCCGGCCGACCGCCTCGTGTGGAGCCAGGTCTCGGCGGAGAGCGAGGGCTGCGGGCTGACGCGCTGCCAGAACGAGATGAACGGCCGCTGCTTCTTTTACCGCGTGCGCAAGGCAGCCGAGGCCGCGCACGCCATCGTGGTCAATCACGCGCTGCTGTTGGCCGACATCGCGACGGAGAACCGCGTCCTGCCGGAATACCACCGGCTCATCGTGGACGAGGCGCACCACCTGGAGGACGCGGTCACCGACCAGCTCAGCTTCAAGGGTGACGCCTACACGATCGACCAGCTCTTCCATGTCCTCTACAGCGAGCCGGGGGCCGCAACGGCCCGCGCCGGCGGCTGGCGCCAGCGCATCGGCGGCCGCGGCGCGGCGGACTCGCGCGCCAGCGGCCTGCTGCCGGAGCTGCTGACGCTGCTGCGCGCCGTGCTGTCCGACGCAGACTGCGGCGGCTTCCGCGACCCGATCATCCGGCTATACGGCGACATCGAAGCGGTCTATGCCCGGCTGAGCAGCTTCTGGGATGCGCTCGACGACTTCGTGCAGGAGATCGCCCCGCGCGGGCCGGCGAACGAGTACGACCAGCGGCTGCGCATCACGCCGGCCACGCGCAGCCAGCCGCTCTGGGTCGATATCGAGATCGTCTGGGACAACCTGGCGCTCGTCTGGAGCACGCTCATCAAGCACCTGGCGGCCCTGCGGGACAGCCTCTTCGCGCTCGCGACCGGCCACGAAGAGCTGACCGCGCTGTACGATGAGTTCTCCGACGCCGTCGCCCGGCTCGCGGAGACGCACGCGCGGCTGGAGACCTGGGTGATGAAGCCCGAGGCGGACGCCATCTACTGGATGGAGGTGAGCGCCAACGAACGGCAGGGCCGGCGCATCGCGCTGCGCTCCGCGCCGCTGCACGTGGGCCCGCTCGTGCAGCAACACATCTTCTTCAAGAACGAGACGGTGGTGCTCACCTCGGCCACGCTGCGCACCGCGGGGACGTTCGATTATCTGCGCGACCGGCTCTCGGCGCACGACGCGGACACGGCCACGGTCGGGTCGCCGTTCGACTACAAGGCCTGCACCCTGCTCTATCTGCCCGCCGACCTGCCGGAGCCGAACGCGCCCGGCTATCAGACCGCGGTCGAGCAGACGTTGATCGGGCTGGCGAAGGCGCTAGAGGGGCGGACGCTGGCGCTGTTCACCTCGTATGCGCAGCTCAGGCGCACCGCGCAGGCGATCACGCCGGCGCTGACGCAGGCGGGCATCACGGTGTTGAGCCAGGCCAGCGGCGGCTCGCGCCACCAGATGCTCGAGACCTTCAAGGCCAACGGCCGCACCGTGCTCCTGGGCACGCGCAGCTTCTGGGAAGGGGTAGACGTGGTCGGCTCCGCGCTCAGCGCGCTGGTGCTGGTGCGGCTGCCGTTTGCGGTGCCGACCGACCCGATCGTGGCCGCGCGCAGCGAGACCTTCGACGACCCGTTCTACAACTACCAGGTGCCGGAGGCCATCCTGCGCTTTCGCCAGGGCTTCGGCCGCCTGATCCGCAGCAAGACCGACCGCGGGGTGGTGGTCGTCCTCGACAAGCGGCTGACCTCCAAGAGCTACGGCCGCCTGTTCCTCGACTCGCTGCCCGAATGCACGGTGCACAAGGGGCCGCTGATGAACCTGCCCGCGGCCGCAAAGGCGTGGGTGGACGACGCGACGGGATGACAGCGCGCCCGGCGCGCGAGCCTCCTCCGGCTCCGCGCCGCCTGGAACGGGCGGAGCGTCCGGGCTGTTTCATGTTGCGCCAGGTGAACCCGCCTGGCAACTGAAGTTGCGGCTATCCTTGCGAAGTCTGCCTGCGCAGACTGGAAACTAACCGGCGTAGGCCGGTTTCGTAGGGGTAGCCGCAGTTTCAACTGCCAGGTGGAAGGCCCGATTGCAACATGACTTCGCCCTGTCGGAGCGTCCGGCATATTTGACACAAGCCCGCCGTATCGCTAAAATAAGCGTTCGCAACCTCCGAGGCTATGCCGGCTCGGAGGTTTTGCCGCCCGCACACGTGACAACCGGGCCGCCGCGCGGCCGACAGCAGGAGCAATAGAAGCATGATCGGCGTTCAAGATTTACGCAAGGGCACGACCTATACCGAAGACGGACAGCTCTGGCGCGTGCTGGAGTACCAACATATCAAGACGGGCCGCGGCGGCGCGACGATCCGGGTCAAGGTGCGCAACGTGCGCAGCGGCGCGACGCTGGAGAAGACCTACCCCTCCGGCAGCCGCGTGCAGGACGTCCGGCTGGATCATGCCGAGGTGCAGTATCTCTATCACGACGGCGACCTGTACACCTTCATGAACATGGAGACCTACGAGCAGCCGGTGTTGCACGCGGAGATGCTCGGCGACGCCGTCAACTTTCTCGTGGACAACATGATCGCGGATCTCGAGAGCTACGAGGGCGAGGCCATCAGCATCCAGTTGCCGACGACCGTGGAGCTCGAGATCATCCAGACCGACCCCGGCTTTGCCGGCGACACGGCCACGAACGCGACCAAGCCGGCGCTGGTCTCGACCGGCTACCAGGTGCAGGTCCCGCTGTTCGTCAATATCGGCGACCGGGTGCGGATCGACACCCGCACGGGCGAGTATCTGACTCGGGTCTAGCCGAATTTTGCGCCAAACGCCAATCTGAGTATAATCGAGACGGTCGGCGCTTCAACAGCCCGGCTGCGCGCCACCCTAGCTCAATCGGCAGAGCAAGCGCTTCGTAAGCGCTAGGTTAACGGTTCAATTCCGTTGGGTGGCTCCATGTGACGGCCCTGACCCGCCCGTCCGCCCCGGCCTTGCCGGTCGTGCGAGGGGGGTCGGGGCCTCTTGTTTCTTCCGAGCCACTATGTCCCTGAACTCAGCGCCAGCCCGCCGGCTCAACCGCGCCCTGGACGGCCTGTGGTGTCTTGCCAGCGCACCACAGGCCCTGGCGCTGCTATTGGCGCTGCTGGCCGCGGCCCTCGCATTCGCGGCGGGCGTCTCCCAGATGCCGCGCGGGCTGGACGCGGCCGCGCAGGAGCGGTGGCTGGCCGCGACCCTGCCCCAGTTCGGTCGGTTCGGCCAGTTCCTTCGCGCGGTGGGCGCGTTCGACGTGCTGGACGGCGTGTTCGTGTACGCGCTCCTGGCCGCGCTGGCATTCGTCCTCGCCCTGCGCCTCGCGGCCCAGATACGCTTTGCGCTCCGCCTGCGTCGGCGGACGGACATTCCCCTCGCGCCCGCCGGCCTGCCGATCGTGCAGGCCGATGCACGCGCCGCGCTGACGGACGCCGCGCAGCGCGTGGCCGACGCCTGTCGGGCCGGCTTCCCCGTCGTGCGCGTCGTCGCCCAGGAAAGGCACGTGCAGGTCTATGCCGAGCGGCGGCGCGGCGGCGCCTGGGGCCCCGCGCTGACCTATCTCGCCGCGCTGCTGCTGATCCTCGGCCTGCTGCTGGACGGGCTGCTCGGCTGGGGCGCGCCGATATCCGTGACCCTCGCGCCGGGCGCCAGCGCCGCGGTCGGGCCGAGCGACCCGCTGGCCCTGACGCTGGAGGCCGTCACCGACGAGCCGGCCAGCTCGACGGTCGTGCTGGCCCGCGCGGGCCAGGCCGCGACCGTGCGTGCGCGGTTTGCCTGGCCGGGCCGGTGGCGCAACATCTGGCTGGCGCAGCGCGCGACCGGCCCCGCGCTCGTCGTCAGCGCCAGGGACGACAGCGGCCGGCCCCTGCCGCTGCAATCGCTGGCCGCCGGCGGCGAGGTCGACGAGACGCTCCAGATGCTGTTCAGCGAGACGCAGAACGAGCAGGCATTCGCCATCCCGACCCGCAACCTCACGTTGCGCGCCATCTATTATCCCGCGCTGCCCGACCGCGACATCACGGAGCCGGTCTACCAGGTGGAGGCCTACCGCGAGGACGAGGCCGCGCCGCTCGTCAGCGCGCTGGTGGAGGACGAGGCCGAGGTGCCCCTGGCCGGCGCGACCCTCAGCCTGGCCGCGGAGCGTTACGTCGAGCTGGCCGTGGCCTATCTGCCGGGCCTGGCTTTGATCGCGGCGGGCGGGCTCCTGCTGCTGGCGGGCGCGACGCTGTCCGCCTGCTACGGGCCGGAGCGGATCTGGGCAGACCTGATCGCGGACGGCGAGCAGGCGCGCATCGCGGTGCGCCAGGCGCAGCCGTTCCTCCCCCGCGGCGCGGCCGCGCAGTTGCTCGCGGCCTTCCGGGACGAGGCCCCCGGCCGGGCGGATGCGCCGGACGGGCGCCCCGAACCGGCGGCCGCGGGGTCGGACGGGTCGTCCGATGACGCCTGAGCGGGCGGCCTGGCTCATCGCGGCCCTCGGCGCGCTGGCGGCCGGCCTGCTCGCGCTCCGGCCGCACGGGGAGCGCTGGCTGATGGCGACAACCGGCCTCGCGGGGCTTTTTGTGGCAGGGGGCCTGCTCTGGCGCAGCAGCGCAACCGCGCTGTGGCCCGGCGCGACGCTGGCCGAGCGGCTGGCGCTGCTGGCCACGGGCGCGCTGGCCGCGTCAGCCTGGCAGAGCCGCCATGCCCTGCGTCACGGGGGGCCGAAAGCCGGCCGGGGCCGCGCGGCGCTGCTGGCGGCCGCGGCAGCCGCGGCCGGAGCAGCCGCGCTGGCGGACGGGCCAGCGGCCGAAGCCGCGGGGTGGACCTGGCTGGCCGGCCTGGCGGAGGTTGCCGCGGGGATCGGCGCGGGCGGCCTGCTGGCCGCGTTCGCGCTGTCCGCCGCGCGGCGCGCGGCAAGTCCCGATACAGAGGGTGAGCCGCCGGCCGGCCTCAGCGCAGCGCGCGGCGCGGCGCTCGACGCGGGCCGCGGCGCGGCGCTGCTGTGCTATCCCTGGCTGACCGCCGCGGCGCTGCTGATCGGGGCCTACAACCTGGCCGCGTCTGCGGCCCTCTGGCGCGGGGAGCCGGGCGAGCTGTGGCTGCTGGCCGCATGGCTGCTGGCCGGGGCCTATCTGCACCTGACATCGAGCTGGCGTCCGCTGCGCGCGGCGGGCTGGCTGCCCACGTTGCTGGCCGCGCTGGCCTTTGCCGCCGCGTTTGCGGCCGTCGTCGCGGGTCGCATATAGCGAGGTCGCATGAAACCGATCATCATCGGCGTGGCCGGGGGCACCGGCTCTGGCAAGACCACCGTGGCCCTGAAGATCCTGGAGCGGGTCGGCTTCGACCGCGTCGCCTATCTGCCCCACGACGCCTACTATCGGGACGCCAGCCACCTGCCGCCCGCGGAGCGCGCGCGGCTCAACTTCGACCACCCCGACTCGCTCGACAACGGCCTGCTGGCCGAGCACATGCGGCGGCTGAGCGCGGGCCGGGCGGTCGAGATCCCGGTCTACGACTTCAAGACCCACTCGCGGCTGGCGGAGACGCGCCGCGTCGAGCCGCAGCCGATCATCCTGGTGGAGGGCATCCTGATCTTTGCGGATCGGCAACTGCGAGAGCTGATGGACATGAAGATCTTCGTGGACACGGACGCCGACATCCGCTTCATCCGCCGGCTGCAACGCGATATGCAGGAGCGCGCCCGGTCGCCCGAATCGGTCATCAACCAGTATCTCAACACCGTCCGGCCCATGCACCTGGAGTTCGTCGAGCCGAGCAAGCGCTACGCCGACATCATCATCCCGGAAGGCGGCTACAACGAGGTGGCAATCGACATGGTGGCGGCGCGGCTGAGGCTGCTGGTCGCGGAGGCGAACGCCCTGGCCGGGCCGGAGATATCCCCGGACGCGGAGGGCTGATGAGCGAGCGCGCCTATTTCGTGCATCCCAGCGCATACGTCGATGAGCCGTGCGTCATCGGCGCGGGCACGCGCATCTGGCACTTCTGCCACGTGATGGCCGGCGCGGTCATCGGTGAGCGGTGCGTGCTGGGCCAGAACGTCTTCGTCGCCGACGGCGTCACGGTCGGCAACAACGTCAAGATCCAGAACAACGTCTCGCTCTACGCCGGCGTGGAGCTGGAGGACGACGTCTTCTGTGGGCCGTCGTGCGTCTTCACCAACGTCATCAACCCGCGCTCGCAGATCGTCCGCCACAGCGAATATCAGCGCACGCTCGTCCGCCGCGGCGCGACCATCGGCGCCAACGCGACCATCGTCTGCGGCGCGACCATCGGGCGCTATGCGTTCATCGCCGCGGGCGCGGTCGTGCGGGGCGACGCGCCGGACTACGCGCTGATGGTGGGCGTGCCCGCGCGGCGGCGCGGCTGGATGAGCCGCCACGGCCACCGGCTGCCCGCGGCCGACGCGGACGGCGTCATGGTCTGCCCGGAGAGCGGCTGGCGCTATCGCGAGGTGGAGCCGGGCGTCCTCCGCTGCCTGGACTGGCCGGAGGAACGACCGTTGATATGAGCGCCTGGCCAAAAGCCTGCGGATAGATTCTTAGTCGCCAGGGGACTTTGTAAACAGTCTCTCATGAAAGGACAATCTGTCAGATGTCTTATACCCAGCCCATCCCTTTGTTGGACCTGAAGGCGCAGTATGCGCCGATTCGCGAGGTGGAGGGGTTGGAGCGCGAGATCGCGGCCTACTCGGCCGCGGCCTACGGCATCGGCGTCACGTCGGGCACCGATGCGCTGCTCATCGCGCTGATGGCCGTCGACATTCAGCCGGGCGACGAGGTCATCACCACGCCGTACACCTTCTTTGCGACGGGCGGCTCCATCCATCGGCTCGGCGCAGCGCCCGTGTTCGTCGATATCGACCCGGTCAGCTACAACATCGACCCCGCGGCCATCGAGGCGGCCATCACCCCGCGCACGCGCGCGATCATGCCGGTCCACCTCTACGGCCAGATGGCCGACATGGACCCGATCATGGATATCGCGGCGCGGCATAACCTGTACGTCATCGAGGACGCGGCGCAGGCCATCGGCGCGGAGTACAAGGGCCGGCGCGCCGGCTCCATCGGCCATTTCGGCTGCTTCAGCTTCTTCCCCTCGAAGAACCTGGGCGGCTTCGGCGACGGCGGGATGATGACCGCGCAGGACGAGAAGCTGGCGCACGCCGCGCGGCTGCTGCGCAACCACGGCGCGGAGCCGAAGTACTATCACAAGGTGGTCGGCGGCAACTTCCGGCTGGACGCGCTCCAGGCCGCGGTGCTGCGCGTCAAGCTCGCCTATCTGGACGGCTGGACCGCCGGCCGCCAGCGCAACGCGGCGCGCTATCGCGCCCTGTTCGCCGCGCGCGGGCTGGCGGAGATCACGCTGCCGACCGAGCTGCCTGAGCGCCGCCACATCTACAACCAGTTCGTCATCCGCACCGCGCGCCGCGCCGCGGTCATGGCCGAGCTGAAGGCGCGCAACATCGGGCACGAGATCTACTACCCGGTCCCGCTCCACCTGCAAGAGTGCTTTGCGGGGCTGGGCTATCGCGCGGGCAGCCTGCCGGAGAGCGAGCGGGCCGCCAACGAGACGCTGGCCCTGCCCATCTACCCGGAGCTGACCGAGGAGATGCAGGCCGCGATCGTGGATGCGGTGGCCGCGGCGTATTGACGCCCACCCATGAAGATCGTCACCATCGTCGGCGCGCGGCCGCAGTTCATCAAGGCCGCGCCGGTGAGCCGGGTGTTGCGGCGGCAGCATCGCGAGGTGCTGGTGCACACGGGCCAGCACTATGACCGCGCGATGTCCGACGTCTTCTTTGCGGAGCTGGCCATCCCGCGGCCGGACTACGAGCTGGGCATCGGCTCCGGCTCGCACGGCCAGCAGACCGGGCAGATGCTGATGCGCATCGAGGAAGTGCTCCAGGCCGAGCAGCCGGATTGGGCGCTCGTCTACGGCGACACGAACTCGACGCTGGCCGGCGCGCTGGCCGCGGCCAAGCTGGGCATCCGCGTCGCGCACGTCGAGGCCGGGCTGCGCAGCTTCAACCGGTCGATGCCCGAGGAGCATAACCGCGTGCTCACCGACCACTGCGCGGACCTGCTCCTCTGCCCGACGCAGACCGCGGTGGATCTGCTGGCCGCGGAAGGGGTGACGCGGGGCGTCCACCTGGTCGGCGATGTCATGTACGACGCCGCGCGGCAGTTTGCGGAGGTCGCGGCCGCGCGCTCGACGATCCTGGCCGACCTGGGCCTGTCGTCCGGAGGCTATGCGCTCGCGACCCTGCACCGGCCCTACAACACCGACGATCCCGCGCGGCTGCGCGTGGTGCTCGCTGCGCTGAACCGGCTGGGGCTGCCCGTGATCTTCCCGGTGCACCCGCGCACGCGGGCCCGGCTGGCCGAGCTGGGCGGCGCGGACTGCGCGGCCGCGGCGGATGGCGCGGCCGCCGGCCTGCGCTGCGTGGACCCGGTCGGCTATATGGATATGCTGGCGCTCGAACAGAACGCGCGGCTGATCCTCACCGATTCGGGCGGGGTGCAGAAGGAGGCCTACTTCTTTGCCGTGCCGTGCGTCACGCTCCGGCCCGAGACCGAGTGGGTCGAGACGGTGCAGGCCGGGTGGAACCGCCTCGCCTGGGGCGACGCGGAGCTCGTGCTGGCCGCGGCTCGCGGGCCGTGGCCCGACGGTGCGCCGCCGCCCGTCTTCGGCGACGGCTACGCCGCGGAGCGCATCGCCGCGCTGTTGCACACGCAGGGAGGCTAGAACGTGCTACCGCCGCGCGTGCTGAAGCAGGTCACGCCGGAGGCTGTGCTGGCCTATCGCGAGCGACACGGCGTCCGCGAGACCGCCGACTTGGCGCCGCAGCTCCGAAAAAGGGAAGAGGCAGGCCGCTGAACACGCCAGATCGCCTGCGCGCGCTGACCCGGCGGCCGTTCCTCCGCCAGGTGGGGCTTACCTTTGCGGCCCAGATCGTCGGCATGGGGCTGACGGTCGTCAACGCCGCGATCATCGCGCGCTGGCTGGGGCCGGACGGCAAGGGCGCGTATACCCTGGCGACCCTCATGCCGTTCATGCTGGCGTTGTTTCTCAGCGGCGGCGTCGGCCTTGCCAACGTCTACTTCGCCGGCTCGCGGCGCATCGATGTTGCCCGCCTGACCGCCAACACGCTGGCCTATGCGCTGATGGCAACCGCGGCAGCCGTGCTCATCGTCGCCGCGCTCATATTCACCGGCGCGCTGGCGCGCTGGATGCCGGGCGTGCCCACACAGGTCGTGATCCTGGCCTCGTTCTGGCTGCCGCTCTCCCTGCTGAACACGCTGCTGCTCAACATCCTCCAGGGACTGCACCGCATCAAGGAGGTCAACTTCGCCAACCTGACCCAGGGCAGCGTCACCCTGATGACCACGGGCGTCTGCGTGATCCTGCTGGGGTGGGGGCTGGTCGGGGCCATCATCGCGACCTGGCTGGGCACGGTCGCGGCGCTGACGATGGCCGTCCGCTATCTCCGGCGGGAGGGGGCCAGCTTCCGCCCGCGCTGGGACGCCGCGGTCCTGCGGCCGACGATAGCGTATGGCCTGCGCGGCCACATCGGCAGCATCTTCCAGTTCCTCAACTATCGGCTGGACACGTTTATCGTCGGCGGCTTCCTGGGCGTCAGCGGCGTCGGCTTCTACGGCTCGGCGGTCTCGCTGGGCGAGCTGCTCTGGCAGTTCCCGAATGCGGTGGGGTTCGTCATCTTCCCCAAGTCATCGGCCAGCCGGCCGGAGGAGATGAACCGCTTCACGCCCAGGGTCCTGAAGATCACGCTCGGCATCCTGATCCTGGGCGCGGCGCTGCTGGCGCTGGCCGGCCCGTTCCTGATCGAGCTCATCTACGGCCCGGCATTTGCGCCCTCGTATCCGCCGCTCCTGGCGCTCCTGCCCGGCGTCGTGCTCATGGGCGGCGGCAAGGTCCTGACGAACGAGATCGCCGGGCGGGGCTATCTGCAATATAACTCGGTCTGCGCCGGGCTGTCGCTGGTTCTCACCGTCATCCTCGACCTGACGCTGATCCCGCGCTTCGGCGCGACCGGCGCGGCCGTGGCGTCGAGCCTGGCCTATTCAGCATATTTCGCGGCCGCGCTGGGGTTCTACCTGCACGTCAGCCGCCGCAGACCGGAGGTCGTCCCGTGACTCGCACGGCGCTCTTCCTCGCCTATCACTTCCCGCCCGCGGGCGGGCCGGGCGTCCAGCGCTCGGCCAAGTTTGTCAAATATCTGCCGGCCTTCGGCTGGCGCACGGCCGTGGTGACCGCGACGGAACAGGATCACCCGGTGCTGGATCGGACGCTGGAGCGCGACATCCCCGCGCAGACGCCCGTCTATCGCGTCCGCGCGCACGACATCCAAATGTTGCGGCCGCAGTTCGAGCGGCTGCGGCTCGGCAAGCTGCTCAGCGCCATCAACGTGGCCCTCTATCTGCCCGATTCCCACCGGCTCTGGGCCTTCCTGGCGCGCGGCGCGGTGCGCCGCGCGGTCGCGGCCGAGAAGCCGGATCTGGTGTATTCCACCTCCGCGCCCTTCAGCGCGCACCTGCTGGGACACTGGGTCCACAAGACCTTCGGCCTGCCCTGGGTGGCCGACTTCCGCGACCCCTGGAGCGAGGACGACCTGCTGCCCTACTATCCGGGCTATCGTGCGCTCAACCGCGCGATGGAGCGCCGCGTGCTCGCCGCGGCCGACCACATCATCACCGTGTCGGAGCCGCTGGTCGAGATGTTTGCGCGGCTCTCCGGCCGCCCGCGACAGGACATCGCGCTCATCGAGAACGGGTACGACGAGGACGATGCGCCCGCGCTGCCGCCGCCCCAGACCGAGCGCTTCACGATCACCTACACGGGCGAGTTCAGCCGCATCCGGCTGCCCGACACGTTTATCGCGGCGGTGGACCGGCTCATCCAGGGGGGCGAGATCCCGGTCGACGAGCTGCGCGTGGCGTTCGCTGGCAAGAACACGGCCCGCTTCGTCCCCGACCGGCCGCCCTTCGAGCAACTGGGCTATCTCGACCACACATCGCTGGGCGATCTGCGCCGCGCCAGCGACCTGCTGCTGCTGATTCAGCACGATTCCTACCGCGGACGCGGCAACTTCGGCGGCAAGTTCTACGAATATCTGGGCAGCAACCGGCCTACGCTCGCGATCACCGGGCCGGACAACGCCGCGGCCGCGCGGCTGACGGCCGCGCGCGCGGGCACGGCCGTGTCGCACGATCCGGCCGAGATCGCCGCGGCCATCCTGGGCTATTATCGGCAGTGGAAGCAGGGCGTGTTCGACTACGCGCCCGACTGGGATCTCATCCGCCAGTCCACCCGGCGCACGCAGGCGGGCAGCCTGGCCGACGTGTTCGAGTCCGTGTTGCGATGAACATCTGCCTGGACCTCTCCGCCGCGGTCCATCATCGGGGGGGCATCGGCCGCCATACCCAGGAGCTGCTGGCCGCGCTGGTCGCGCTCGACCCGGAGACCGCGTACAGCGTCCTCTACAACCGGCCTGCGGAGGCCCGCCCCGACCCGCCCGCCGACCGTCTGCCCGCGCTGGCGCTCCCGTGGGGCGACAAGCCCTGGCGGCTGCGCGTGCTGTTGAGCCATCTGCTGCGGCGGCCCCAGGACAGCCTCCTGCCCGGCGTCGACCTGTTCCACGGGACCGACCACCTGCTGCCGTACCTGGGCCGCGTGCCCGGCGTCTTCACCCTGTACGACGTGACCTACCTGCTGACGGACTCGCACACGACGCTGAATCGCACGTTTCTCACGCTGATGATGCCCCGCTTCCTGCAGGAGGCGCGCGCGATCATCGTCATCTCCGAGTCCACGCGCCGCGACATGCTGCGTCACTATCGGGTCGACGAGCGCAAGGTGCGCGTGATCTACGGCGGGGTGGCCCCGCGGTTCCGGCCGGCCGCGCAGGACGAGATCGCCCGGGTGCGGCAGAAATACCGGCTGCCGGAACATTTCATCCTGGCCGTGGGCACCATCGAGCCGCGCAAGAACCTCGTCCGGCTGCTGGAGGCCTACCGC
>MWBF01000024.1 GCA_002068935.1 Chloroflexi bacterium ADurb.Bin325 | reverse complement strand
GGACAGCTTGCGATAGAACTCGCCCCGCCCCGCCTTGAGATCGACGTTGATGGCGTCGATCAGCCCCGCCATCAGGTCGATGAACTCCGGCGTCATGTAGCCGTTGCTGACGAAGATGTTCTTCAGCCCCAGTTGCCGCGCCTCCGCGGCGCAGTCGAGCGCGTACTCGCCGAAGATCGTCGGCTCGGTGTAGGTGTAGGCGATGGATGCGCAGCCGGCGCGCTGCGCCGCGCGCGCGATCTCGCGCGGAGCCGCGGGCCGGCCGACCACCTCGTGCGTCTGGCGCGGCATCTGGGAGATCTCCCAGTTCTGGCAGAACGCACAGCGGAAGTTGCAGCCAGGCGTGGCGATCGAGAACGCGGTCGTGCCGGGCAGGAAGTGGAACAGGGGCTTCTTCTCGATGGGATCGACGTGCTGCGCGATCGTGCGCGCATAGACCAGCGTGACCAGCTCGCCGTCCACGTTCTCGCGCACGCAGCAGGCGCCCAACTTGCCGGGCGGGATGACGCAGCGGTGGGCGCACAGGTTGCAGCGCACCCGCCGGTCGCCCGGCGCCAGCGGTTCCCAAAGGATGGCCTGATGTGCCATATGCTCGCCTCCCGTGGCGGATTCAGCCCTATCATACCACGATCGTCGATCCATTGCAGGTTTCCGGGTCAAGTTGAAAGTTGCAGACTGTGGTAGTATGGGGAAACAGTTCTCACAAGACCCCTGCGGAGGCGCAAAAGATGACGACCGTCAAAGAGATCCTCGACTACGTATCGCACGCCATCGGCAAGCCGCTCGACGATGAGGAGGGGGTGCGGCACGGGCCGGCCGCCGACCGCGCTGTGACCGGCGCGACCGTGTGCTGGATGGCCGCGCCGGAGGCCATCGCGGCCGCGGCCGCGGCCGGCCACGAGCTGCTCATCGGCCACGAGAGCCTCTACTTCCCATATAACGCGCACGATCCCGCGACGCCGCCCGCGGGCTGGTACGACTGGCAGACCAACCGGCAGCGGCGGGAACTGCTCGACCGGCACGGGCTGACCTATGCACGGCTGCACTGGTCGCTGGACGCGCTGACGATCCTGGAAGATTTTGCCCTGCGGCTTGAGCTCGGCGCGCCGGTGTACGACGACCGGCTGGTGCGCGTCTATGAGATCCCGCCCTGCACGGTCGGTGACCTGGTCGCGCGCGCGAAGAGCGCGTTCGCCATGCCCGCGCTCCGCGTCAGCGCGCCGCGCGGCCTCGATCAGGTCGTGCACCGCGTGGGCCTGCCGTGGGGCGGGCTGGGGCTCTTCGTCAACGTGGGCTATCAGCAGAACCTCATCGACCAGGGGTGCGACGTGTTCATCGCCGGCGAGTCGGACAACTACGGGTTTCGCTTCTCCGCGGAGCTCGGCATCGCGATGATCGAGACGAGCCACGAGGTCAGCGAGAACCCGGGCCTGCGCCGCGCTGTCGATATCCTGGCCGCGGCGTTCCCCGACGTGGACTTCCGCTTCCATGAGCTGCCGTGCGTCTGGGAGATGCGGTAAGGCCGCTCCTTCGACTGGCCTTGCGTCGTCAGCCACGGCGAGCCGGACAACCCGCTCAGGATGCTCCGTCTCACTCATGAGAAGCTTATGGAAGCGCCCTGAGCGCACAGCATCACGCGGTGATGCCCGGCGGCGCGTAGCGACACACGCAGTCGAAGGGGTGGCCATTTTCGGCGCAGATCGCGACGCCGCCGCGCCCTAACTTGCCAACCTGGCGGCTGATACGTACAATACCGGCGGGGATGGTTGTCGTTCGGTGGCGGCCCCGGTCTTCAAAACCGGTGGTGGGCGCCTGAGAAGCGTCCACGGTGGGTTCGACTCCCATCCATCCCCGCCTATGAAAGATTCAGAGAGCGCGGCGGCGACATCCTCCGGCGCAGGCCGGCTGGCCATCCACGGCGGCGAGAAGGTGCGCCGGGAGCCGTTTCCCCCGCGCGGGAGCCTGGGCCAGGACGAGGAGGCGGCTGTCCTGGCCGTGTTGGAGCGCGGCCTCGCTGCCGGAGAGATGCCGGGCTACAACGGCGCGGAGGAAGAGGCCTTCTGTCGCGAGTTTGCCGCGGCGCTAGGCGGCGGCTACGCCGATGCGGTCAGCTCGGGCACCGCGGCGCTCTACGTGGCCCTGAAGGCGCTGGATCTGGAGCCGTTCGGCGAGGTCGTGGTCTCGGCCATCACCGACCCCGGCGGCATGATGCCCATCCCCCTGCTCAACCTGATCCCCGTCGTGGCCGATGTCGAGCCCGACAGCTACAACAGCGGCCCCGACCAGGTGGCCGAGCTGTTCTCGCCGCTCACGCGCGCGGTCGTCATCGCCCACATCGGCGGCGAGCCGGCCGACATCGCGGGCATCGTCGCGCTGGCCCATCGCCACGGCGTCCCGGTCATCGAGGACTGCGCACAGGCCCACGGCGCGCAGCTCGCCGGCCGCGCCGTGGGCGCGTTCGGCGACATCGCTGTCTTCTCCACCATGTTTGGCAAACATATGAGCACGGGCGGCCAGGGCGGCGTGGTCTTCACCCGAAACGAGGGCCTGTACCGGGCCGTGCGCCGCGTATCCGACCGGGGCAAGCCGTTCTTCCTGCCGGACGGCGCCACCAACGTCACCGCCGCGCTCAACCTGAACCTCAATGACCTGGCCGCGGCCATCGGCCGGGTCCAGCTCCGCAAGCTGCCGGAGGTGGTCGCCCGCCGGCGCGAGATCGTCGGCCAGCTCGGCGAGGGCATCCTCGACCTGCCGACCGTCTCGCTGCCCGCGCCGATCCCAAACGCCCGGCCCAGCTACTGGTTCCTGCGCCTCCGCTTTCACGCCGAGGCCGCGACCTGCGACCGGGACGCCTACTGCCGCGCGCTGCTGGCCGAAGGGCTGCCCATCACCCCGCATTACCGGGCGGCGCTGCCGCACACCCAGGAATGGTTCACGGCCCGGCGGGTGTTCGGCAGCAGCGGCTACCCGTGGGCCAGCCCGGACTATCGCGGGGATCGCGAGCGCCGCTTCCCCTGCCCGAACGCCCAGGCGGCCGTGGCCACGCACTTCAACCTGCACCTGCACGAGAACTGGGGGCCGGCCGAGATCGACGCCGCGCTGACTATCCTGCGCAAGGTGGACGCCGCCTATCGCGCACGGTAGCGCAAACGGCTCGAAGCTCGGGGCCGCCCGGCCCGGGGAGGCGAACATGCTCATCATCGACGCGCACAACCATCCGGACTGGCACGGCCACGACCTGGCGCGCTCGCTGCGCAACGCCGAACAGTACGGCATCGCGCGCACCTGGCTCCTGTCGTGGGAATGCCCGCCCGACGAGTACGATCCCCACTACAACCCGGTGTCGCTGGCCGACCCACGCGGCTACCCCATCCCCTTCGAACGCTGCCTTGACTATGCGCAACGCGCGCCGGGGCGCTTCGTGCTCGGCTACGCGCCCGACCCGCGGCGGCCTGACGCCATCGACCGCCTTGCCGCGGCCGTGGCCATCCACGGCGTCCAGGTGTGCGGCGAGATCAAGCTGCGCATGATGTACGACAACCCGGACGCGCTGCGCCTCTACCGCTACTGCGGCCGCCAGGGCCTGCCGGTGACGGTGCACATCGACTACGAGTTCGACAGCGGACACCGCTACCCGCGGCCCAACTGGTGGTACGGCGGGGGCATCGAGGCGCTGGAGCGCAGCTTGCAGGCCTGCCCGGAGACCGTCTTCATCGGCCACGCGCCGGGGTTCTGGGGCCATATCTCGGGCGACGACCTCTGCCGCCAGACGCCCTATCCGACGGGGCCGGTGCTGGCCGGCGGCAAGGTCCCCGAGATGCTGCGCCGCTACCCCAACCTCTACGCCGACCTCTCGGCCGGCTCGGGGCTGAACGCGCTGAGCCGCGACCGATCGTTCGCCAGGGACTTCCTGAGCGAATTTCAGGATCGCCTGCTCTATGGCCGGGATGACTTCAACAACCGGCTCCAGGAATATCTGGAGTCGCTGGAGCTGCCCGCGGGCGTCCTGGAGAAGCTGTACAGCGGCAACGCCCTCCGGCTCGCGCCGGAGCAGCCGCACGGGAGGATAGCATGAAGCGCATCTTCATGGTCACCGACATGGAAGGGGTCGCCGGGGTCGTGTCCTTCACCGAGCACTCCTATCCCGACGGCAGATACTACACGGTCGCCAGACAGCTGGCAACCGCCGAGGTCAACGCCGCGGTCGCGGGCCTGCATGACGCGGGCGTGGAGGAGGTCCTGGTCTGGGACGGGCACGGCGCGGGAGCCATCGACTTTCCGGATCTGCATCCGCCGGCCAGGCTGCTCAGCGGACGCCCTCTCGCGCCCTGGTCGCGCCTGGCCGAGGTGATCGGCCGCTACGAGGCCTGCGTCATGATCGGCCAGCACGCGATGGCCGGCGCGCTGACGGGCAACCAGAACCACACGCAAAGCAGCCGGAGCATCGACTACTACAAGCTCAACGGCCGGCCGATCGGCGAGATCGCCCAGTGCGCGCTCTTCTGCGGCGCGCTGGGCCTGCCCATGATCTTTCTCAGCGGCGACCTGGCCGCGTGCCGCGAGGCCGAGGATCTGATCCCTGGCATCGGCGTCGTCGCGGTCAAGGAGGGACTGGGCCGCGGATCCGCGATCTCGCTGTCGGCCCCCGAGGCCCGGCAGCGCATCCGCGAGGGCATCCGGCTGGCCGTCGAGCGCCAGCGCAGCCATCCGCTGCCGCCGCTGGTGTGGCCGGGGCCGTATGTGTTGGAGAAGCGCTTCTTCCAAACCGACGTGGCCGACGCCGCGGCCCAGCAGCCGGGCGCTGAACGGGTCGACAGCCAGACCGTGCGGCTGCACGGCGCGGATATCCTCGACCTGATCTATCGCTGAGAGCCCGTCCGAACAAACCGGGACGGGCGGTCTCCGGCCGCCAGCATTTTTCGACTGGCTTCAAAGATGGGAGGAAGATGAGCAACGTCTTGAAACTGGGGATGGTGGGGCTGGATACGTCCCACTGCGAAGCTTTTGCCAGGATGCTGCACGACCCGACATCCGCCCACTACCAGCCGGGCGCGGCCATCGTGGCGCTCTACCCCGGCGGCTCCGACGCCTTCTCGCTCAGCCGCGACCGGGTGAAGGGGTTCACCGCGACGCTGCAACAGATCACCGCCGCGCCGCTCTACGATGACCTGGCCGCGCTCAGCCGCGATGTGGATGCGATCCTTCTCCAAAGCGTCGACGGTCGCCAGCACGAGGAGCAGTTCGCGCAGATCGCGGCCGGCAAGCCGGTCTTCGTCGACAAGCCGTTCGCCGTCACCTCCGCGGCCGCGCGGGCGCTGATCCGCCGCGCGCAGGAGACGGGCACGCCCCTGATGTCGAGCTCGTCGCTGCGCTATGCGGCCGGCCTGACGGAGGCGCTGGCCGAAAGCGGGCCGCTCGCCGGCTGCGAGACCTTCGGCCCGGCCGCGCTGCTGGACGACTATCCGGGGCTTTTCTGGTACGGGATCCACGCGGCGGAGATGCTGTTCACCGCGCTGGGCGCGGGCTGCCGGCAGGTCCAGTGCCTGGCGCGGCCCGGCATGGACATCGTGCTTGGCGATTGGGCCGACGGTCGGGTCGGCGTCATGCGCGGGGTCCGCGCCGGCAAGGGCGAGTTCGGGTATGTGCTCCACGCCGCGGACCGCGTCCGCTGCGGCGTGGCTAGCGCGGCCGCGGACACCGCTGCGCGGCTGATGGCCGCGATCATGACATTCTTCCGCACCGGCCAGCCGCCCATCGACCTCGCGATGACGTTCGAGATCGTCGCCTTCCTCGAGGCGGCGGAGATCAGCCGGGCACGCGGCGGCCAGCCGGTGGCGCTGGAAACGCTGTAGCCGGGACCGGATTCACGATACAGGCCCCTGCGGCCCTGGCTGCGTTTGCGCCGGGATCACAGGGGCCTGCGTCATGTTCAGCGAAGCGGTCATGGCCCTACGGCTGCCCGTCCAGGATAAAGATGTCGGAAGCACCCTGAGCGGAGGGCGTCGCGTAGCGGCGCACGCAGTCGAAGGGGCGGTCATTTTCCGAGCGGCTCACGCGCCGCCCTACTCCTCCCACGTCTCATAGACGGCCCAGACGTTCTCCGGCTTGCCGCCGGGGCCGAACTCGCACTGCGCGATGGCTCCCCCGTCGCGCCAGAGCGCGGCCTTGGCCCGGCGCACCGCGGCAACGACCTCGGGCACGGTCGCCTCGCTGAGCAGGTGCTGGCGATCCACCTCGCCCCAGAACGTGATCTTGCCCGCGAACTGCGCGCCGAGCTGCTCCAGATCCATGCAGAAGACCTGCGAATTGATCGCGTCCAGGCCGATCTCGATCAGGTCGGGGATGATGTCCGCGATATAGCCGTCCGAGTGCATGAAGGCCTTCTTGCCGGCTGCATGCGCGATCTCGATATACTCGCGATACATCGGCTTGAAGATGGCGCGCCACTGCTTCGGCGAGATGAGCAGCGCGCGCTGTGAGCCCCAGTCATCCATGAAGTTGAGCGCGTCCACGTCCGTCTGCGCCCACAGCTCCATCTCCTTGCGGTAGAAATCGTGGATGCGGCCGAGCAGCTCGAACAGCTCCGGCGGCCGCGAGCCGAGGTCGAGGTAGACGTTCTCGCTGCCCCGCAGAAACTGGAGCCGCTCGAACGGCCGCGCACAGCAGCCGCTCAACACGAAGCGGTCGCTCCCGCGGCAGAATGCGTTGACCCGCTCCACGTCCACGGTCAGCGCCTCGATCGGCGGCCGCACCTTGTCCAGATCGGACCAGTCCGCCACCAGCGGCGCCTTGATCTCGCCGATCACGCCGGCCTGGATATTCTCGAAGGTGCAGCCCCACTCGTCGGTGTACGCGCCGATGACGTGGGGATCGCCGCTGTGCGGGACGGGCGTCCGGCAGAACGAGGGCGCATGGATGATGTCGTCGGGGAAGCGAGCTCGGATGGCGGCGAGTTCGTTCGGGTAGTGGATGCTGGCCCAGGGCAGCAGCCAGAGCTGGCGCGGGACGCGCGGCGGCGCATCGAATTCGAGCGTTCGGCGGACAATCTCACGTGGTTCCATGTTGAGCTCCTTCGATAGTGAGAGCAGTGGTCATGGCCTTTGGGCCACCGGCCAAGATAAAATGACGGAAGCGCCCTGAGCGGAGGCCGCACGCAGTGCGGACGCAGTCGAAGGGGCGGCCATTTTCGGGTTAGCGGCGGCGCGGAAAATCGGGCGGCGGATAGTTGGGCAGGACCCACATGATCGAGCTGCGCGGGGGGACGGGGGCCAGGAAGTAGACGTCGGTCCACTGATGCCATGCGACATAGTCGTCGTCGGCGTACCCCAGGTCGATGAGCTTGCCGATGACGCCCCCGCCCGTATCGCCCGCGATGGCGCGGCCATAATTCGGGATGTAGACATAGGTGCGCAGCGGGATCAGCTTGGGATCCACCGCCACGATGCCCTGTCGCATGGTCAGGCCGATGCGCGTGCGGCCGTACCAGGGCGCGGAGCGGGGCGTGCCGGAACGTATGGGCGAATACGACACCGCATACATGCGCACCTTGCGCCAGTACGTGACCGGGCCTTCGGGCGTCTCGAGCTCGCGCAGGACGATCTTCCGGCCATACGCCGTCATCCGCGTCACCGGCTCGGCCGCGACCCACTCGTCGAGCAGCGTGCGCTCCGCCTCGACCCCGTCCTCGCTCGTCACCTGCCAGCGCCGCCGAAACTCGCCGTTGCGGCCCTCCTGCGCCAGCCGGCGGGTGTCGATCTCCAGCTCATCGTCCGGCACGCTGATCGACTCGAACGGGATCGCCTCCCGCTCGACCAGCGTGACCTGGGTGACGCGCACGACGCGGATGGCCTCCTCCGGGCTGATGGCCCGGTCGAGCGCCGGCTCGACGCTGTCGCGGCCGGTGACGAAGATGCCCAGATCCATGAGCGCCGCGCCGACCGTCTGGCCGCGCGTGCGCGTATGGGTGGTACGCCCATCCGCGGTGACCAGGACGGGCGTGGAGCGCTCGATCTGCACGCGCATGCCCGCGCTGACCCGGCTGCCGAGCGGCGGCTGGACGCGGTCGCCCAGGTAAAGGGTCAGCTCGGCCTCCTGGAGCGCCTCGCCGATGGTCTCCGCGGTCGTGAAGATCGTATAGGGCACGCTGCCGTCGTCCACGGTCAGCGACACAGCGCGGCGGATGCTGACGCGAACCGGCACGGGGTCATGGCCCTGCCAGGGCCGGCCCCGGTCGTAACGGAGGAGCCCGTCGGGCCGCATCAGCCTGTCGTTGCGCACCAGGGGCGGCAGCAGCGCGGAGTGTTCGACCAGCGCGCCGTCCAGCCAGACCTCGTCGTTCTCCGCCAGCGGCACCCCGGCCATCGCGATCAGCCCGGCTACGGTCTGCGCCCGGGTGTAGACCGCGTGGAGCTGTCCGTCCGCCTCGACCAGGCCGGGCCGGGCGCGGTCAATGGTTATGCGCAAGCCCTCCGTCAGGCGCGTATCGGGCGTTGGCAGGAGGCGATCTTCCGGCCGCAGGGTCAGGCCCAGGTCGGCCAGGAGCGCCGCGACGTCGGGCCGGGCGCTGTGCACCTCCGCGGTCTGGCCGTCCACCGTGACCGTGACCGCCGGGCCCGTCTCTGCCAGCGCGGCCATGCCGAACGCGGCCAGGCTCAACACCGCGACGAGCGCAAGGATCCAGACCAGATGGACGAGAAACGGGCGGCTGCTCATGAGGCTATCTTACCTGATGGCCGCGAGTTGGACAAGCGCGAGGAAATCATGCTCCGGCCGGAGTCGAGGCCTCGGCGCGCGGCCGGGATCGGTCGCCGGCCGTTCGGCGGAAGCCTCGACTCCGCAGTTGCAGGATCCTACCAGGCGTAAGCCTCCGGCGCCTGCCCGCCGGGGCCGGGGAAGATCTCATCCAGCTTCTTCATCGTCTCGTCGCTCAGGGCCAGCTCCACCGCGCGCAGGCTGCCGTCGAGCTGCTCCGCCGTGCGCGGGCCGATGATCGGGGCCGTCACGACCGGGTTCGCCAGCAGCCAGGCCAGCGCCACGTCCGCCGGCTTCTCGCCCAGCTCGCTGCACAGCGCCTCGTAGGCCTCGAGCTTTGCGCGGTGCTGCTCGATGTTCTTCTGCGTGCCCTCGTTGCCGCGGCGGCCCTCCGCGACCTTCTGCAGCACGCCGGCCAGGAGGCCGCCGCCGAGCGGGCTCCACGGGATCAGGCCGAGCCCGTAATGCTTGCAGGCCGGGATGACCTCGAGCTCAACCGTGCGCGCGTTGAGGTTGTACAGGCTCTGCTCGCAGACCAGGCCCATGAAGTTGCGCAGCCGCGCCTCGCCCTGCGCTTGCGCGATGTTCCAGCCGGCGAAGTTGCTGCTGCCGACGTAAAGCACCTTGCCCTGCTGGACGAGGACCTCCATCGCCTGCCAGATCTCCTCCCACGGCGTCATCCGGTCGATGTGGTGCATCTGGTACAGGTCGATGTGGTCGGTTTGCAGGCGTCGCAGGCTCTCGTCGCAGGCGCGGCGGATATGGTAGGCGGAGAGCTTGTGCTCGTTGGGCCAGTCGCCCATATCGCCGTAGACCTTCGTCGCCAGGACGACCTTCTCCCGCCGGCCGCCGCCGTGCGCAAACCAGCGCCCGATGATCTGCTCGGTGAAGCCCTGGCCCCGCCGCCGGCCGTAGACGTTCGCGGTGTCGAAAAAGTTGATGCCGTGCTCCAGCGCGCGATCCATCAGCGCGAAGCTGTCCGTCTCCGTGGTGTATGGGCCGAAGTTCATCGTGCCCAGGCACAGCCGGCTGACCCTCAGCCCCGTGCGTCCCAGATGGGTGTACTTCATTCCGTCTCCTCCTTGAACTGCAAATTGCAAACGAACCTTTATCCGCCCAGAAACAGCAGCTCCAGCCGCTCGATCTGTCTGGGCGCTGTCTCATAACCCAGCTCCGCCAGAAGCTCGTCGGGGCGGCCTGTCGCGCCCGGCGCAGCGCGCATGGTGACCTCGAACGCGTGGCCGTACGCGGTCCGCCCCGCGTATGCAAGCGCCTGCACCAGCGGGCGCAGGTCGTAGCGGCTGACCGCCTTGCCGCGGCGACGCTCGCGCCAGGCCTCGGCCCGAGCCAGGAAGGCGTCCAGCCTCGCGCGGAAGCCCGCCTCGTCCTCCGCGCTTTCGACCTCGACACGGTAGCGCGCGCCGGCCACCTGCGATTGCAGCGACGGCGCCTCCCGGCCGACCGGCTCGGCCACGAGCGGCCGGATGCCCCGCGGCAGCGCGGCCGCGAGCCGCGCGACGAACTCCGCCGGGTCAAGGGCCTCGTCGAGATAGACATCCGCCAGCTCCGCGCGGCCCGTAAACCCCACGGGCATGGCCGCGGCAAACTGGAGCCGCGCCTGCGGGTTGAAGCCCTGGGTGTAGGCCAGCGGCAGTTGCGCGCGGCGGATGGCCCGCTCCCAGGTGCGGTGCATATCCAGATGACCGACGTATTTGACGCTGTCGTCGGTCGCAAAGGTCACGCGCATTCGCTGAACATAGGTCTCTTGCATGGCGTCTTTCGTGAGAACGCTGATCTTTCTCCGGCGACGCGCCGATAGACGTCGGCGCGTGTCAGCGGCGTATCTTCGTGCTTCGCTGCGGGACGCGCGGGCCCGCGGTGGGCGCAAGCTCGGGGCTCATCTCCTCGTTGAAGTAGAGCGGCATCGAGCGCGCGTGGACCGGCTGGCGGGCCTTGTCCTTGCCCAGCGCGGGACAGCCCCACGCATCGTCCGCGGCCGCGCGGCGCTCATCCTTGAACTCGCCCAGGATGCCGCACGAGTAACAATGCTCCCGGCAGTCGTCGATGACCGCGCCCTGCAATGCGTGGCGGTATTCGTCCTCCAGGAAGCGCCGCTTCACGCCGGTACTGATGTGATCCCACGGCAGCGCCTCGGCCAGGTCGCGCGGCCGGCGGGCATACCAATCGGGGTCCAGCCCCAGCTCGTCGAACGCCTGCCGCCACGCCGCAAAGCTGAACTGGTCGCCCCAGCCATCGAACTGCGCGCCCAACTGCCACGCCCGGAGGATCACGTCGGACAGCCGGCGGTCGCCCCGGCTCAGCGCGGCCTCGATCAGCGTCTCCTGCGGGTTGTTCCAGCTAAACTCCAGCCCCGGCGCACGCAACTGGCGCTCCAGCACGCCGATCTGCGCGCGGATCGCGGCCTCATCGGCCAGCGCGGCCCACTGGAAGGGGGTGTGCGGCTTGGGCACGAGGGTGCTCACGCCGACCCGCACGCTCGACTTCTTGCCGAGCGTCTCGAAGCCGATCTTGCGGACGGCGTGCGCGAGATCCGCGATGGCCTGCACGTCGTCGAGGGTCTGCGTCGGGTGGCCGATCATGAAATACATCTTGATCGTGGTCCAGCCGCGGCCGTAGACCTCGCGCGCGGTGTCGAGCATGCTCTGGGTCGCGATGGGCTTGTTGATGACATCGCGCAGCCGGTCGGTGGCCGCCTCGGGCGCAAAGGTGAAGCCCGAACGCCGCCGCCCCTTCTCCAACATCTCCATCAGCTCCACGCTGAACGACTCGATGCGCAGGCTCGGCAGGCCGATGGAGAGCTTGCCGTCGCCGTGGCGGGCGACGACCCCCTCGACCAGCTCGCCGATCCGACTGTAGTCGGAGGAGCTGAGCGAGAGGAAGCTGACCTCCTCGAACCCGGTCTCCACGACTACCCGGTCGACCGCGGCCAGCACCTCGTCGAGGGGCCGCCCGCGCACCGGGCGGAAGATCATCCCCGCCTGGCAGAAGCGGCAGCCGCGCGTGCAGCCGCGCTGGATCTCGATGGCTGCCCGGTTGTGGACGATGTCAATGAACGGCACGATGAACTTCGTCGGCGGGGGCGGCAGCACGGGCACGATCCGCTTGGTCACGACGGGCGGGGCCGGCTCTCCCGCGATGGGCGTCGTGCCGATCAGCGTGCCGTCCGCGTGATAGCGCGCCTCGTAGAGCGACGGCACGTAGACGCCCTCGATCGCGGCCAGACGGCGCAGCGCCTGGCCCCGGCTCAGCCCGGCCCGTCGCGCGTCGGTCCACGTCCGCGTGATCTCGAGGATCGCCTCCTCGCCCTCGCCGACAAAGAACGCGTCGAAGAACGCGTGCATCGGCTCCGGGTTGAGGCAGGCCGAGCCGCCCGCGAGCACGAGCGGTTCATCCGTCCGGTCGGCCGCGGCCAGAGGGATCCCGGCCAGATCCAGGCAGGTCAGGACGTTCGTATAGAGCTGCTCGTACGGCAGGCCGAAGCCGAGCACGTCGAACTCGGCCAGTGGCCGGCGGCTCTCCAGCGCATAGAGCGGCACGCCCTCGCGGCGCAGCGCGGCCAGCATGTCCACCCAGGGCGCGTACGCGCGCTCCGCGAGCATATCGGGCTGCCGATTGACGGTGTCGTAGAGGATCGCGAGGCCCAGGTTGGACATGCCGAGATCGTACACGTCGGGAAAGATCAGCGCGACCCGGTACGGCGTCGCGTCCCAATCCTTGACGATGCTGTTGTACTCGCCGCCGGTGTAGCGGGCCGGCTTCTGCACGAACGGCAGGATCCGATCCAGGGCGCGCGAGATGGTCTGCGGGGTATGCATCACTCACTCCTTCTACCTGCCCGCCTGTGGGCAGGGCGGGGTTCGTACCCGCTGGCGGACGTTGCCCGATAGTATACCAGGGAACAGCCTGTTCACGAAAACACCCGGCCGCCCGCCTCGACGCACGGCAATTTCAAGCGCGACTGCCGGAAGCGCCCTGGAGTTGCTGAGCACCGGGCCTCCGATTTGACACACTCTGCTCAAACCCATATAATGCCCTACGTCAGTGGCGGATTCGTCTAGAGGCCCAGGATATCGCCCTCTCAAGGCGGAGACACGGGTTCGAATCCCGTATCCGCTACCTCCAAGCCCCGGCGCCATCCGGGGCCTTTTTATTGCGCAGGACGGAGGAATACGTGACCGCAGAAAACCCTGCCCAGACAATCGCGCCCGCGGAAAACGAGGCCCAGGCCTCGCAGCCGCCGGCCCCCCCGCCCACCCGGATCCTGCTGATCCGTCATGGCGTCAATGATTATGTGAAGACGCGCCGGCTGGCCTGCCGCCTGCCCGGCGTGCATCTGAACGCGGAGGGCGCGGCCCAGGCCGAGGCAATGGCGCAGCGGCTGAGCGCCACGAAGATCGACGCGGTCTACTCCAGCCCGCTGGAGCGCGCGCAGGAGACCGCGGCCCCGCTGGGCCGGGCGCTCAACCTGCCCGTGCAGGTCATCGCCGGCATCATGGAGACCGACTGCGGCGAATGGGCCGGCCAGAAGATCGAGGACCTGAACAAGCTCGACCTGTGGAAGCAGCTCCAGGTATATCCGAGCGGGGTGCGCTTCCCCGGCGGCGAGAGCTTTGCCGACATCCAGGCCCGCATGGTGGCAAGCATCGAGAAGCTCAGCGTCGAGCACGCGCACCAGACCATCGCGCTCGTCTCGCATGCGGACCCGATCAAGCTGACGCTGGCGTTCTATGCGGGCATTCCGCTGGACCTGTTCCAGCGGCTCACGATCGCGCCCGCGTCCATCAGCGAGATCGAGTTCGGGTCGTTCCGCCCGGCCATCGTGCGCATCAACGACTGCGCGCACATCCCGCCGCCGCCGGAAACGCCCGCCGAAGACAAGAAGTGAGCCGGCGCTGGCCCGATTCGGGGCGGAGCCGGGCCAGACATCCCATCCGATCCTGCGCATAAGAGGCGCACAGGCCCATGATCGACATGCCGTTCGCCTTCGGAGCACTGTCCAACTCCGACGATGATATCTATCCCGTGACCCGCATCACCACCGGCGCGGTCGGCGAGCCGGGCCGTCGGCTCTTCATTCTTCAGGCCCACGTCGGCGACGAGCCGTTCTCGTGGGTCGTCGAGAAGGATCAGGTCCGCGCGCTCGGCCGCGCCATCCCGGAGCTGCTCGCCGACGTGCGCAGGGAGTTCCCGGAGCTGGGCGACCCGCTCATCGCGGCGACGCCCAACCTGGAGCTCAGCGTGCCGTTCGAGCCCATCTTCCGCGTCGGCAGCCTGGGGGTCAGCTACGACCGGCTGCACGATATGGTGGTGCTGACCCTCGTCGACGCCGAAGCGCTGCGCGACGACCTCGAACAGGACGCCGACGCCGAGACCGGCCAGAACATCCACCTGACCCGCGGCCAGGCGTTTCTGCTGAGCCAGCAGACCGAGCGCGTCGTCGCGGCCGGCCGGCCCATCTGCCCGGCCTGCGGCGAGCCGATCAACGACTTCGGCCACTTCTGCCTGCCCCTGCAGCGCCGCGCCGGCGAATATCTCCAGTAGACGTTTATGCGTGCGCCTGGCATCCGCCGCGCGAGCGCCAGGCGCACACCCGCCCCACCGCCGCTTCATCGGTTCGCCCGCCCACTGGTATGGCGGCATACAGCAGCCGCGCCCCAAATGCGCTAAGGTGAGACATGGGAGTGTAGGATTCCATGACCTCGAAGCGAGAGCCGACAGACGCCGATTGCACGGCCCCCTGGACGAACAACGACGAGGCCGGCCGCCTGCTGCGCCTGCTCAGCAAGGGCGAGCTGACGCTGCGCGGCCTGATGCCCTGGAGCTCAAACTACACCTTCCTGGGCCGGGTCAGCGACGAGACCGCGACGCAGGAGGTCGTCTACAAGCCGATCCGGGGCGAGCGGCCGCTGTGGGATTTCCCCAAGGGCACGCTGGCCAAGCGCGAGGTCGCCGCGTTCGTCGTCTGTCACGCGCTCGGCTGGGGCTTCGTGCCGCCGACCGTGCTGCGCAACGGGCCGCACGGCCGCGGCTCGGTCCAGGTCTACGTCGAGGTGGACGTCGACGAGCACTTCTTCACCTTCCGCGACGCCCCCCGCCACCGACGCAGCCTGCAAGCCCTGGCCCTGTTCGACATCATCACCAACAACGCCGACCGCAAGGGCGGCCACTGCCTGTGCACGGACGACGGCTGCATCATCGCCATCGATCAGGGCCTCTGCTTCCACGTAGAGCCGAAGCTGCGCACGGTCATCTGGGATTTCGCGGGCCAGCCGATCCCCGCGGATCTGCGCTTCTCGATTGCGCGGCTGGCCGATGAGCTCGACGACCCCGACAGCGAGACCGTCCAGGCCCTGCGCGCGCTGCTCTTCGAGGGCGAGATCACGGCGCTGCGGCAGCGCACCCGCGATCTGGTCATGGCCGAATGCTTCCCCGACCCGCCGGAGGATCGCCGCCCGTATCCGTGGCCGCTGGTGTGACAGTTGAGGATGGCGCCGCGAGGCCGAGAGCGTGACAGCGAGCTTCCGGCCGCGGCTCCAAGTGTATGGAGGGGCGAAATGGCCAACGCGGTCAATTGGTTCGAGATACCGGTGAGCGACATACACCGGGCAGTAATATTCTATAGCGCCATCCTGGGGATCGTCCTGGAGGCCGGGCCGGTCAGCGAGGGCTACATGATGGCGACCTTCCCTGCCGGGGACGGCGTCAGCGGCGCGCTCGTCTCGGGCGAGGGCTATGTGCCCAGCTCGAACGGCACGACGGTCTATCTCAACGGGGGCCGCGATCTGAACGAGGTGCTCAACCGGGTGGAGGCCGCGGGCGGCAAGGTCATCGTGCCCAAGATCGACATCGGCGAGAGCGGCTTCTTCGCCTTCTTCCTCGACACGGAGGGCAACAAGGTTGGGCTGCACTCGATGGAGTGATGGGTAACGAGTAATGAGTAAGAAGTAAGAAGTAATGAGTAAGAAGTAATGAGTAATCACGGACTCACAACGATCGATTACTGGTTACTCATTACTCATTTCTCGTTACTCGTTACTCATTTCTCGTTACTCGTTACTCATTTCTCGTCACTCGTCACTCATCCACCGGCCTCCGCCGCATCTGCTTCACGCGGGAGCGGGTGCGCTTGTCGGCAAGGCGCTCTTCGCGGGCAGCCGCGGTCGGCCGCGTGGGGATGCGCCGCCGGCGGACGCGCAGCGCGCCCGCGAGCAGCGCCTGAAACCGCTGCACCGCGTCCTCCCGGTTGCTGAGCTGGCTGCGCGTGGCGGACGACACGATCCGCAGCACGCCGTCCCCGTCGATATAGCCCGCCAGCCGATGCCGGATGCGGCCGCGCTGCTCCTCGCTGAGGCTGGGCGAACGCGCCACGTCGAACAGCAACTCCACGCGCGTATCGCTGCGCTGGACATGCTGGCCGCCCGGCCCGCTGGAGCGGCTGAAGCGAAAGTCCAGCTCGCTCACGGGCACGGCCAGCTCCTCGTTGATGCGCACCCACTTCGATTCGTCGTCCATCATCATCCCTTCACGACCCGGTCATGGCTCCCGCATTCTGCCACGCCAGCCCCGTTTGCACAAAAAATCTATCCGAAAATTGCTCTGGCCGGTCTCCGACCGAGCCAGGGGCACGGTCAGAGACCGGCCCTAGCGGGTTTTCGGATAGGCCCAAAGCCGCCGCGGCGCAATCCGCCTCCAGGGGCATCCTGAGCGGAGGGCGTCACGCAGTGACGCCCTCCGCTCAGGATGTTTCCTTGCTGCTGCACGTGGCCCTCACCGGTCAGGCCGCTGGTTATCCGCGCACTGCAATCTGTGCTATACTGGCCCGCCAGGAGGCCATCATGACGGACAACTTTCAACTGGTCACGGTCTATCGCTCGCAGGGCATCCTCGGCGCGGAGGTGGTGCGCGCCAAGCTGGAGGCCGCAGGCGTGCCTGCCATCCTCAAGTACGAATCCGCGGGCCTGGTGATCGGGCTGACCGTCGATGGCCTCGGCCTGGTCGAGGTGCAGGTGCCCGAAGGGTGGGAGGCCGACGCGCGCGCGTTGATCGAAGAGTCGGACGACGCGGAGGATGAACCTGCGGGCGAGACGGAAGCCCCCTGAGCGGGGACGGGGCCGCGCGCCCGCGCTCCCGGAGCCGCCGTGCGGCTTCGGGCAAAAAGCGCGTCCTATTTTGCACCTCTTTCCCTTCCCTGGTATACTACGTGTTTGACTAGATGCAACCAACATAGGAGAGCCCAGGCGTGATCCAACGCAAAACCCAGACCGCCCAATACTGGCAGACATTCGCACCGACCCCCGAAGATCTCGATTTCTTGCACACGACCCTGTTGGATGCCGGGCGCCCCCTGACAAGCCGGGAACTTGCTATCGCGCTGATCACAGAACGCTGCCGCCGCGAGGAGAGCGAGCTGCGCGCCGAGCTGTCGCGCGGGGTGTTCTATCAGCCGAAGAACCATTACGCGCTCCACGACAAGGTGATCTTCCCCGCGCTCGACTTCCGCCTCGGCGAGGTCGTCGGCGTGCGCGCCGGCGAGAACCCCGAATACGGCGCGTTCGAGGTCATCACCGTGGACTTCGGCCCCGACCGCCGCCAGCGCAACTTCGCCGCGGGCCTGCAGGCGGCCCACCGGCTCAACGCCGACGTGCCCGACCAGCTTGCCGGCGCGGATCTGGCAAGCCCCGAACGCCTCTTGAGCGACGTCGCGGCCGACGTTCCCGCGATCCTGAGCCGCGCCCTTGCCGCGCAGCCCGGCTTTGCCGGCTTCGAAGACCGCTGGCTGATGAAGGATCTGCTCGCGGAGATCCACATCGGCCATCTCAACCTGGCCGAGGCCGCGATCGAGATGCATGGGGGCGCGGTCGAGACGCTGGCCCTGGTGCGCGACCTCGACCTGCCCAGCGACATCCCCGATGAGACGCTGGCCTTCTCGCTCAACAGCGCGCTGGCCGCCGACGGGCGGTTCGACCAGGTCGGCGTCGGCGACGAACGGCGCTGGTATCTCTGTCGGCTGGAGCCGCCGGAGGCCCTGAGCATGCCGGAGCCGCTGCGCTTCGAGCCGGTCGACTTCGACGGCGCGGCCCCCTCCGTCGGCCTGCTCCAACTGGCCTTCGATCTGGACGACGAATGGTCGGCCGGCCTGGCGGACGAAGTCACGGCGCGCGCGGCCGCGCCGACGGCCACCCTCCTGCTGATCTATCCGCACCTGATCGCGGGCACGCTGCCCCTGAACCGGCGGGCGCGGCCCTTCTTCCCCAAGGGCCACGGCACGCGCACCATGGTCACGCTGATCGACGGGCGCTGGGGCAACCGCTTCCCGGCCTGGGTCAACCACGACGGCCGCTATATCGCGGGGCTGCGGCCCTGGTTCGAAAAGCATAAGCTCACCGCCGGCACCTACATCGTCCTGGAGCGCCGCGACGACTCCGGCGAGATCGTCGTCGACTTCCGGCCCAAGCGGATGCGCCGCGAGTGGACGCGCTGGGCGCAGGCAACCGACGGCCGGCTCGACATCCAACTGCGCAAGCAGGAGATCGCCTGCGAGTACGACGAGCAGGTCATCATCGGCGGCGACGAGAAGACCAAAGACCTGCAAGAGCTGCGGGACAGCGCCCACTATCGTCAGATGTCCCTGCGCGACCTGGCCTTCGAGGTGTTCACCGACCTGGCCGGCCTCAGCCAGCAGGGCAGCGTCCATGCCAGGACCATCTACAGCGCCCTGAACGTCCTGCGCCGCCTGCCGCCGGAGCCGATCTTCGCCGCGCTGGCCCAGGACGAACGTCTCGAACAGTCCGGCGATGGCGCCTTCCGCCTGTCGGCCTAGCGGCCCTGGCTCACCCTATCAAAGGAATCCTGTGCATGGCAGTTTGGAAACGACCTTCACTGACAACGAAATTTCATATCGACGACGAGTGGTGGCAGGCGAGCGGCAAGGATCTGCGCGTCGCGGTGCGCGGGCAGCTCTGCCGGGAGTGCCAGGCGCGCTTCCCGGATCACCGCAACCTGGAGGCGGTGGACTGGGTGGATCCGGACACCGCTGAGGTGCTGCGCGCCGATGCCCTGCTGCAAACCCTGCGCAACGAGTGCGCGCGGAAGCCCGAATTCATCAGCAGCGGCAACAGCCTCGTCACCAACGTCTTTCGCATCTTCCTGCTCAACGGCAACCAGCCGCTGACGCCGTCGGAGCTGGCGAAGCAGATGCCGTGGACCAACGGCGACGTGATCCTGCGCACGCTCGCCAGCGGGCAGATCTATATGGGCCTGCGCCCGCTGTCCACGCTGGACTGATACCCTCGCCCTGGAATGCACGAACGCCAGGCAGAACCTTGCCTGGCGTTCGGCGTATGCAGCCCGAAACCTTCTGTCCCGTCGCCCGTCACACGTCCAACTGTATCGGCGCTCCGCTGAGCGCGGCCAGCGCCTTCTTCGGCGACAGCGGCTCGTCCAGCGACCGCAGATACAGATACTTGAACAGATCGCGCAGGATGGCGGTCAGCGGGACGGCCAGCAACATGCCCCACAGTCCCGCCACCTGATTGCCGATCACCAGGACGACCATGATGACCGCCGGGTGCAGCTCCACCGCTTTCCCGGAGATGCGCGGGACCAAAAAGATGTTCTCGACCTGCTGGATGGCAAGGAACACGATCAGCGTCCACACGGCGAGCAGCGGATCCTGGATCGCCGCGACGATCACCGCGGGGACCAGGCCGAGGATCGGCCCGATGAAGGGCAGGATCTCGAACGTGCCCGCGAGCAGCCCCAGGACCGCGGGGAACTGCACCCCCAGCAGGCTGAGCGCAATCGTCACGATCACGCCGATGAACAGACAGAGGAGCAGTTGCCCGCGCAGATAGGCGCCCATCACGTTGTCCGCGATGCGCACGACGTTGAGGAAGTCGGCGCGCCAGCGGGCCGGCAGCACGCTGACCAGCCCGCGCATGGCCTTCGACTGGTCGAACAGCACATAGAACAGCCAGAACGGGATCACGATCAGGCCGAGCATGAAGCTGATCGTGCCCGTCACCGCGCTGAACGTCGCGCGCACGCCGGCTTGCAGCGCCCGGCCCAGCGCGGCCGCGACATCTTGCAGCGACGCCGCGACGCGCGCCTGGATATCCGCGGGGATGTTGGCGTAATACCACTCCAGGAGATCCGCGGCCAGCCGCTCGCCCCCCGAGATCCATACCTCGCGGCTGTCCCACAGCAGGCGGAACTGCTGGATGATGATCGGCACGACGAGCTGGAAGAAGCCGATGAAGAGGCCGATCGCCAGGAGATAGGTCAGCAGGATCGCGAGCGCCCGGCAGGCGCGGGGCCGCGGCAGGACCCGCAGCAGCCACAGTTCCAGCCGGTTGACGACGGGCAGCAGGATGTAGGCCAGCGCCAGCGCCAGGATGTAGGGGAAGAGCGCATCGCGCGCGGCCCACAGCGCCAGCAGCACGATCAGGATCAGCGCAAGCACCAGCAGCAGCCGGTTGCGCCGGGCCGGGGTCAGATACGACATCAGGTCTCCCTCTCTTCGGCGTGGGCGACGGCAGGGTCCGCGGACGATTCGCCGCGCACTGCTGCATCCAGCCAGCCTTCTATGGTCGGCTCGTCCGCGGGATCTGCGTCCAGGCGGAGCCAGGCCAGAAACTCGACGTTGCCCGCGGGGCCGGTGATG
>MWBF01000023.1 GCA_002068935.1 Chloroflexi bacterium ADurb.Bin325 | reverse complement strand
CGCGAGCTGGCGCTGGCGGTGGCCGCGGTCGTCGCGCAGCTCGGGTTTGGCGGCCCGGTCGCGTGCGGCCTGGCCGGCGGGCTGATCGTCAACGGCGCGCTGCTGCGCGCGGCCTTCCTTGACGCCGCGGCCGCGCTGGGCCTGGACTTGCAGCCGATCACGCTCGTCACCGAGCCGGCGCAGGGCGCGGTGCGCCTGGCTCAACGGATGATCGAGGATTGACGCCACGGCTTTCGGCGCGATAGCTGCTTGATTTTGCTCGTGAATCGTTTACAATGATGCGGCACGGAATAAGGAGCATGCTATGGGGCCGGAAGAGCGAATCGTCATCGATCCCGATGTGCTGGTGGGCAAGCCCGTCGTCAGAGGCACACGGTTGGCGGTAGAGTTCATCATCGACTTGTTCGCGCAAGGCTGGGCGGAGCGCGATGTGCTGCAAAATTATCCAGGCTTGACCAAAGAAGATATACAAGCCTGCTTCGCCTACGCCAGCCGAACGTTGAAGGCTGAACGCGTGTATCCTTTGGAACGCGCGGCCTGACCGTGCGCATCCTGGCTAACGAGAATTTTCCGCGTGCCGCGGTGCTCACGATGATAGAAAATGACCGGATTCGGATGACGCCCCTGCCTCGCCCCGGTGAACCTGGCGGCCTCTGAGCGCTACAACGCCCGCGTAAGAATCTCCGTCAGTTCCTCCCGCGTCAGCACGATCGGGTTGGCCTTCGTGCTCGACGCGATGAGCGTCTTCTCCACCAGCGCGGGCGCATCCTCCAGCCGGACGCCGTACGCGCCGAGCGCCGGGATCCGCAGTTGCGCGGTCAGCGCCTGCACCCAGCGGATGCCGTCCGCCGCGCGCGCGGCCGGGTCGCCGGTCAGGATGTGCGCGATCTCGTCGTAGCGGTGCAGCATGGGGCTGCCGGGCGCGCGCTCGACCAGCGCGCGGATGTTCGCGGCCATGACGTGAGGCAGGAACGCGGCGCAGACCGCGCCGTGCGGCGCGGGGAACATCCCGCCGACCGGCCCCGCAAAGCCGTGCGCGACCCCCAGGCCGGCGTTTGCCAGCGCCAGGCCGCCGAGCAGGCTGGCGAGCGCCATGTCGACGCGCGCCGCGGCGTTCGCCCCGTTTTCGTAGACCGCGGCCAGCGAGCGCGCGATCCGGCCCATCCCTTCGCGGCAGAAGCCGTCGGTCAGCGGGTTGGCCCGGACGGACGTGAACGGCTCGATGAGCTGCGTCAGAGCATCCAGCCCCGTGCTCGCGGTCACCTCGGGCGGCAGGCCGTAGGTGAGCTCCGGGTCCACCACGGCCAGCCGCGGGAGCATGGTCGGGCTGCGCAGGCTGGCCTTGATCTGGTGTTCCGGCGCGGCGAGCACCGCGTTGCGCGTCGCTTCCGCGCCCGTGCCCGCGGTCGTCGGGATCGCGACGATGGGCAGCGCGGGCCGCGTGAGCGGCTGGCCGCGGCCCACCACCTCCAGATAGTCCAGCGGGTCGCCGCCGTTTGCGCTGAGCACCGCGATGGCCTTGGCCGCGTCGATGGCGCTGCCCCCGCCGATGCCGATAACAATGTCGCAGCCGTGCGCGGCGACCTGTTCAGCGCCCTCGCGCGCCTCGTCCGTGGTCGGCTCGCCGGGGACGGAGAAGGTCGCGTGCGTCACTCCCGCCGCATCCAGCACGGCGCGGAGCGGGTCCGCGCGCGACCGATCCTCGCCGGTCACGAGCAGCGCGGCCCGGCCCAGCTCAGCGATGAGCGGGCCGGCCTGGCGCAGCGTGCCCGCGCCGAAGATGATGCGCTGCGCCGTGGCAAACTCGAAGCGCATGGCGGCTACTCCTCCCCCGTCGAAGTCGAGAAGTGGACATAAGTGAAGCATTCAGGCCGGTGCGTGTCGTACTGGCCGTGTTTGTTCCAGGACCAGGCCGGGTGCGGCTGGACCTCGATGCCGCTGGGCGTGAGCCGCTCGAACCGCCCGAAGTAGAGCCGCCACGTGTCGCCGTCGCGCGGGGGCAACGATCTGCCGTTCGCCAGCCACTTCATGCCGGCCCAGGGGAAGGCCAGCTCGACCGTCCAGCCGCGGCTCACGGTGTAGCGGTCGTTCAGCACGCCGTCCACGTGCACCGCGGCCTTGAGGCCGGGGAAGTCCCAGTCGAGGAAGGCCCAGCGCAGCCCGCGCGGGTGGGTGCCGCGCCAGAAGGTGCGGCCCTGGCGGTCATAGTCGCCGCCGAAGGTCAGCCCCTTGCGCTCCAGCACATCGAACTCGGGCACCTCGAACCGGCTGCCGTGCTTGTATGCGTCGTGCCAGATGAAGAACACCTCGTAGATCGTCCCCGCGGCGTTGATCTCGAACTCGTAGTAGCAGTCGCCGCCGTCGATGAACACCTCGACGTCGTTCTCCACGAACACGATGCTGTCCCGCTCGGTCTGGTAGGCCTCCGGGAACGGCTCCTCGATCCAGAAGCCGATGTAGAGGTACTCGTCATCCCAGAGGGCTGCGGCGCGCGTGTCGAAATAGCCCGGCTCGCCGGTCGTCATGTCCACGAAGCGCGGGGATTTGGGCGCGGCCGCCCACGCGGCCTCGTCCAGCAGGCCGTCCACAGTGATCGGCCCGCGCGTGCGGTAGCAGGTGTAATGTGCGATGTCGGCTTCTGTGCAGCCGGTGGGTTCAGGGGCCATGTAGAGTCGCTCCTTAACTGATCTTTGGCACGCGCCAGTTCTCGTACCATACGGAATCCTCCGGCGGCGGCGCGTCGTCCCAGAGGTCCTGCATGGTGCGGAACGACGGCAGCGCCGGTCGGATGACCGTGTCCCAGAGATGTTCGGCCTGCGCATAGGTGCGCAGTTGGACGGCGGGCCGGGCGGCATCATACGCGGCCAGCAGCTCCGCCGCCTTTGCGGCCAGCCAGCGCACCTCGTCCGCGACCATGCGCTCGCCGGTCAGCCGGTTGGATTCGCGGGCGTTGCGGCCCATCGCAAAGTGCGGCGCATCGCCCGGCTCCGCGGGCAGCCGCGAGATGTCCACGCACTCCGGCTCCAGCGCCCACAGCAGCGAGGTCTCGACTTTGCCCGCGTGGTCGCCGCCGCTGTGGCCGTCGTTGTCGAAGCCGGGCGTATTGGCCTCGAAGTCGGGCAGCGCATACATGCGCATGGCGACGTGGGGCTGCACCAGCTCGACGAGGCGGTTCAGATCCTCCCAGTTCGGCCCGTAGTGGCCCGTCAGCAGGATCGCGGCGTGGAAGCCGAGCAGCTCCGCCGCGCGGATGTGGTAGAGGACGTTCTTGAAGTGGACCCAGGGCGGGACGCACGTCAGCCAGGCGCGCTCGACCTCGCCGACGCGCCGCGCCGACCAGGCCGCATAGCCGCCCAGCCCGTGGATGTGCCAGGCGTCGACGGGCGCGACGATGCCGCCGTGCTGCATCGCGGCGTGACACGCGATCGCGTGAGCCTTGAGCGCATCCAGCCCGACGGCGTTCTGCGGGCCGTGCGGCTCGCACAGGCCGTAGGGCAGATAGACGAGCGGGCAGGCTGCGAACGCGGCCTCCAGCTCGTCGGGGAACATCCGCTCCCAGCGGACCTCGCGCGGCGCAGGCTGGACGCTCATCGCATCACCAGCCGGCGTCATCGGGGAAGACGTTGGCGTACTTCGTGCTGCTGCGCGGCTCGGCCATCATATCGGCCACGGCATCGCGCCAGCGTGCGTAATGTTCGGTTGCCTTGTGCGCGGCCGTCGCCTCCTGCGTGCGATAGACCTCCACGAGCACGAAGCGGGTCGGGTCATCGGCCTGCTGGATGACGTCGAAGCGCGCGATGCCCGGCTCCTGCACGCTGTGGCTGGCGTTGTCGATGCTGGCGGCCTTGAAGGCGTCCACGAACTCCGGCTTGACATGTACATATACGAAAACGACCAACATGGCAAACTCCTTTCTGAGACGAGACGGGGCCGCGGCTCAGCTCCCCATCCTATCGGGCATGTAACGCGCGCCCAGGATGCCGAGGATCAGGCAGAAGGCCGCGGTGAAGCCGAACATCGGGCGCAGGCCGAGCGCGCCGGCCAGGATGCCGCTGAACCAGGGCCCGGCGAACATGCCGATGGCGTATACCGCCTGGTGCAGGCCCATCGCGGTCGCGCGCTCAGGCCCCTCCACGAAGCGGATGCTCGACCCCATCAGCACCGGATAGCCGATGCCGGTCGCCGCGCCGATGAGCACCTGCATGACATACAGCCAGCCCACCGACGGCGCGATGACCAGCCCCGCGATGGCGACGCCGAGCAGCGCAAAGGTGTAGGTCACGATGCGCCGGGGCGCAAAGCGCCCCGCCAGCGCGGTGACGCTCAGGTTGCCGGCGGTGTAGAGGGCCAGATTGATCGTAGAGAGCAGGCTCAGCGTGATATCGGTCGCGCCGAGATCTCGCGCCAGGATCGGGATGAAGCCGAAGCTCGTGGCCCACGCGCCGTACTGGCTGAGCGCGGAGAGCAGCGCGGGCAGCAGCACGTCGCGGCGCCGGATCAGATGGCCGAGGCTGGCGAGCGAAGGCTGCTTGCGCGGCTGCGGGTCCTCGCGGACGGGCAGGAGCAGGAGGATGGCGGCCCCGGCCACGGCCGCGGCGACCGTGAAGGCCAGCCCGTAGCCGCCGGCCGTGTTGAACGTGCCGTTCAGCCCGGTCGCGGTCATGCGGCCCAGCGAGCTGGCCACCGTGAGGATGGCGCTCGCCATGACTGCCTCCTCCGGCTTGAACAGCGCGCTGAAGATGACGACCATCGGGACCCAGGCGGCCGCGGCGAAGCCGGTAAGCCCGCGGCCGACCGCCAGGCCGGGGATCGTCGTGCTGGAGGCCATGACCCACGCGCCGAGCGCGGCCATGACCAGCCCGCCGAGGATGAAGGGCTTGCGCCGGCCCACCCAATCCGTGACCAGGCCGAGCGGAAAGCGCAGGAGCGCCTGCCACAGGCCGTACATCGAGAGCACCGTGCCGACCGCGGCCAGGTTGCCGGTCACGCCGGCGACGTAGGTCGGCAGGGTGGGCACGTAGAAGTAGAGCGAGGCCCAGAAGAGGAAGGCCACGATGACGTAGAGCGCGATGCGCACGTTGCGGCTCAGCGCGGGCGCGGCCGCCTGCGCGGGCCGCGAGACGGGTTGGCTCAATTCTGCCTCACTCTCCTGCCAGCGCCAGCAGGCCAAGCACGTAGCTCTGCGGGCCGAACCCGGCAATCTGCCCCCGGCACACCGGCGCAATTACCGACGTGTGACGGAAGGCCTCGCGCGCGTGGATGTTGCTCAGGTGCACCTCCACGCACGGCAGGCTGACCGCGGCCAGCGCGTCGCGCAGCGCATACGAGTAGTGCGTCAACGCGCCGGGGTTGATGAGGATGGCGTCGGCCCAGCCGCGCGCCGCGTGGATGGCGTCGATCAGCGCTCCCTCGTGGTTCGACTGGAGGATGCGCAGCTCGATGCCGCGCGCCGCGGCCTCCGCCTCCAGCCGTGCATCGATGTCGGCCAGCGTCGCGCTGCCGTAAACGCCCGGCTCGCGCGTGCCGAGCAGGTTGAGGTTCGGCCCGTGGAGCACCAGGATGCGCGCGGTCATGTCTCCTCCTCGTCTGACCCGGGCTGGATCGCCCTCAGCGCATCCAGCACGGCGCTCTCAGGCGCGTCCTCGATGAGCCGCACCTGCCCGATCTGCTCGACGACGACGAAGCGCAGGCTGCGGCCGCGGCGCTTCTTGTCGGTGTCCATGGCCGCGTGAACTGTCGCGGGGTCGCAGGCATACGCCGTCGGCAGCCCCAGCCGGCGCAGGACCGTGCGGACGTCCGCGGGCAGCGCGGGCGGACAGAGGCCCAGCCCCGCGCTCAGCTCCGCGGCCGCGACCATCCCGATGCTGACCGCCTCGCCGTGGCGCAGCGCATAGCCCGATATACGCTCCAGCGCATGGCCGAAGGTGTGGCCGAGGTTGAGCCAGGCCCGATCCCCGCGCTCGAACGGGTCGCGCTCCACGACGGCCGTCTTGACGCGCACCGCGTCCGCGATCATGGCGGTCAGCGTGATCGGCCCCCACGAGGCCATCTGGTCATAGAGCGCCGGGTCGCCGATGATGCCGGCCTTCACCGTCTCCGCCAGCCCCGCGCGGAACTCCGCGGCCGGCAGCGTGGACAGCAACCCCGGGTCGATCAGCACGACCTCGGGCTGCTTGAATGCGCCGACCAGGTTCTTGCCCTGCGGCAGATCGACCGCCACCTTGCCGCCCACGCTGGCGTCGACCATCGCGAGCAGGCTGGTGGGCATCTGGACGAACGGCACCCCGCGCAGCCAGGTCGCCGCGACAAACCCGGCCAGGTCGCCGATGACGCCCCCGCCGAGCGCGATGACCGCCTCGTCCCGCGCGAGCCGCGCCTCGGCCAGCCGGCTGTAGAGGGTCGCCGCGGTGGCGAGCGTCTTGTGCGCCTCCCCCTCGGGTACCTCGAACAGGTGCGGCTCGTAGCCCCACTCGGTCAGGCTGGCGAGCAGCATGGATGCGTGATGTGCGGCGATGTCGGGGTTGGTGATGACCGCGCAGCGGCCCGCGGGGATGCCCGCGGCCTGCAACCGCTGGCCGGCCTGCGCCAACAGCCCCGCCGCGATGAGGATATCGTACCCGCCGACCTGCGCATCCGTGCGGACCAGGAGGCGCTGCCCGTCCTCCGGCAGCCCCGCCAGCAGCGCCAGCACGCGCGCGGCGCTCGCCGCGATCGAATGGCCGGTCGTATCGACGTGAAGGGGGATGGCGGCGTATGCGTCGGCCCGCTGCGCCAGCAACGCCTTGATGCGCTCGCGGCGATCCTCGCCCGCCAGCATGGGGCGGTCGTGATGGCCCTCCAGCCGGAGCAGCAGCGCCTCCGGCTGCGCGTCCAGGCAGACGAGGACGCCCCCTGCTGACAGCGCGGCGCGGTTTGCCGGGCTGACGGCCGCGCCGCCGCCGGTCGCGGCCACGATGCCCTGGGGCGTCGCCAGTTCCCGGCAGGCCGCGGCCTCGAGCTCGCGGAAGGCCGCCTCGCCGTCTTCCGCAAAGATGGCCGGGATGGGCTTGCCGGCCCGTGCGACGATGCGTTCGTCCAGATCCACGAAGGGTCGATCCAGCCGTTCGGCCAGATAGCGGCCCACGCTGCTCTTCCCCGTGCCCATGAACCCGGTCAGGACGATGTTGGGTGTGGTCATTGGCTGCTTCCGCTCAGTCGTTCCGTTTCGTATCGTAGGCGAACCGCCACGGTCGGTTGTCCATCGGCGCGTCCGCCAGCCGGTTGCGCGGCAGCGCGGCAAAGCGGGGCAGTTGCTCGGCCAGCGAGTCGCCGCCCAACTTCTGCAGCAGCGCGTCGGCCAGCACCCACGCGACCATCGCCTCCCCGATGACGACCGCGCGAGGGACCGCGGTGAAGTCGGAGCGCTCGTAGCGCGTCGGCGTCGGCTCGCCCGTCGCCAGATCCACCGACTGTAGGGGCTTGAGCGTCGTGCTGATGGGCTTCATCGCGGCGCGTAGCACGATCGGCTCGCCGGTGCTGACGCCGCCCTCCAGCCCGCCCGCCCGGTTGCTGCTCCGGTGCAGGTCGCCGGCCTTATCGACCGTGATCTCGTCGTGCACCTCGGTCCCGCGGCGCCGCGCATTGGCAAAGGCCGGGCCGATCTCGACCCCCTTGATGGCCTGGATGGATATCAGCGCGGCCGCGAGCTGCGCGTCGAGCTTGCGGTCGAAGTGGACGTGGCTGCCCAGCCCCGGCGGGACGCCCAGCGCGACCACCTCGAACACGCCGCCGAGGGTGTCCTTTGCCTGCATCGTGTCCCGGATCAGGCCGCGCATGCGCTCCGCGGCCGCGCCGTCGGGGCAGCGGACATCGTTGCCCTCTGCCCGCGCAAAGCGCTTGGCGTAGGTCAGGTCGGCGGGCAGCTCCGCGGCCACGTCGCCGATGCTCACGACGTAACCGCCGACCGTGACGCCGAACTGCGCCAGATAGGCCTTGCAGACCGCGCCCGCGGCCACGCGCATGGTCGTCTCGCGGGCGCTGGCCCGCTCCAGCGCGAGCCGCAGGTCGCGATAGCCGTACTTGAGCGCGCCGGTCAGGTCTGCATGGCCCGGCCGCGGGACGGTCATCGGTGGGATGTCCTTCTCGGCCCATGACTTATAGTCGCGGTTGAGCACCTCCAGCGCGATGGGCGCGCCGGTCGTGTGGCCGGCGACGACGCCCGCGGAGATGCTCACCTCGTCGCGCTCGATCTTCATCCGGCCGCCCGCGCCGTATGCGACCTGCCGTCGCGCCAGCTCGCGGTCGATGGCCGCCGCGCTGACCGGCAGCCCGGCCACCACCCCCTCCAGGATCGCGGTCAGCTTTGGCCCGTGGCTCTCGCCCGCGGTCAGGAAACGAAGTTGGGTCATTCTACGCGTTTACCTCCGGGTTGCCCCTTGCCTGAAACATGCGTTTCTGCTATATTTTATCATGTAGGAGTCAGTGATGAATGCCTCGCTTGATCTGTCGAGAGAGAAGTTGGCCGCCTTCTGTCAGCGCTGGCGGGTGAGCGAGCTGTCGGTCTTCGGTTCAGCCCTGCGCGATGATTTCCGCCCGGACAGCGATATCGATATGCTCGTTGCGTTTCTGCCCGATGCCGCCTGGACGCTGCTCGACCATGCCCAGATGCAGCAGGAGCTTGCGGCCATGTTCGGCCGGCCCGTCGATCTCGTGACGCGCCCGGCGGTCGAGCGGAGCCATAACTCGATCCGTCGCCGTGCCATCCTCAGCACCGCGAAGCCCATCTATGTCGCTCCCGTCGACATTATAACCCGTTCGATTACGTTCTGAGCGCCGCGGCCATCACATCCACGGGCGCGGGGAGCCCTGTCCACATCTCGAATGCGAGCGCGCCCTGCTGCACCAGCATGCCCAGCCCGGCGACCGCGGTCGCGCCGCACGCGCGCGCATACGCCAGCAGCTCGGTCGGCCGGTTGTAGATGGTGTCGTAGACGATCTGCCCCGACAGCAGCGGCGCGGCGGGATCCCAGGGCATCGCATCGCCCTCGTGCAACCCCAGGCTCGTGCAGTTGACGATCAGGTCGGCCCAGCCCGCCGCGTGCGGGATCCGCTCCCAGCCACCCGGCTCCAGCGCGCCCCGCTGCGCATCCGGCAGGGCCTCGGCCAGGCCGCGGCAGAGCTCCTGCGCGCGGGCGAGCGTCCGATTCAACACGAGCACCGCCGCGCCGCTGCGCACGAGCGCGTATGCGATGGCCCGCGCCGCGCCCCCTGCGCCGAGCACCAGCGCGTGCAGGGTCTCGCCGCTGCGCCACGGCTGCGGTCGCAGCGTCCCGTCGGAACGGGGTGGGGGCAGCAGCCGCGCGAGATCTGCGAGGAATCCGCCGCCGTCGGTGCTGTGGCCCAGCAGCGAGCCATCCCCGCGCACGACGATGGTGTTGACCGCGGCGATGGCGCGCGCATCCGGCGTCAGCTCGTCCATGAAGGGCAGGACGGCCTGCTTGTGCGGGACGGTGACGTTGGCGCCGGCAAAGCCGAGCGCGGGCAGCCCGCGCACCGCATCGCCCACGCGCTCCGGCGGCACGGGCAGCGGCAGATAGGCCCAGTCCAGGCCCAGCGCGGCGAAGGCCGCGTTGTGCATCTTCGGGCTGAGCGTGTGGCTGACGGGCCAGCCGAACACGCCGACGAGCCGGGTCGCGCCGGTGATCTCCATGTTCGGGCCGCTCAACCGGCGTCGCGCCATGAGATCGGCGCGGCCAGCGCCTGCATCGCCTCGACGAAGCCGGGGAACGAGTCGTCGATGGCCTCCGCGCCACGCACGGTCGTCGGCCCGTCCGCGACCAGCCCCGCGACCGCCAGCGCCATCGCCAGCCGATGGTCGCGGTGACACTCGACCGTCGCGCCGCGCAGCTTCGTCGGCCCGCGGACGGTCATCCCGTCGGGGTGTTCTTCGATGTCCGCGCCCATCTTGCGCAGCTCGGCCGCGACGGTCGCGATGCGATCCGACTCCTTGACGCGCAGCTCCGCCGCGTCGCGGATGACCGTCGCGCCCTCCGCCTGCGTCGCGGCCACGGCAAAGATGGGGAATTCGTCGATGGCGCGCACCACGAGGTCGCCGCCCACCTGCGCGGCCTTCAGCGCGGCCGCGCGGACGGGCAGCGCGACCACCGGCTCGCCGGCCGGCGCGGCCGGGCCATCTTCGACCTTCGATCCGCCGTCTTCCATCGTCTCGCGGCCTTCGCGCATCGCGGCCAGCAGGTCGGCCAGCCCGGTCCGCGTCGGGTTCACCCCCACGTTCTCCAGGACGACCTCCGAGCCGGGCACGAGCGTGGCCGCGACCAGCGGGAAGGCCGCGGACGAGAAATCGCCGGGGATGGCCAGCGGCTCGCGCCGGGCATGCAGCCGTTGGCCCCCGGCCAGCCGGATGCGCGGCCCGTCCGACTCGACCCGGACGCCGAACCAGCGCAGCATCCGCTCCGTGTGGTCGCGCGACGGCCCCGGCTCGTGGATGATCGTCTCCCCCTCCGCAAACAACCCGGCCAGCAGGAGCGCGCTCTTCACCTGCGCGCTCGCGACCGGCAGCCGGTACTCGATCCCGCGGAGGTTGCCCCCGCGCACGGTCAGCGGCGGCAGCCGGCCGCCGTCGCGGCCCAGTACCGTCGCGCCCATCAGCCGCAGCGGCTCCGCGACGCGGCCCATCGGCCGGCGGCGCAGCGGATCCGTGCCGGTCAGCACGGTCGTGAAGGGCTGGCCCGCGACCAGCCCGGCCAGCAGCCGGATGGTCGTGCCCGACCCGGCGCAGTGGAGCACATCCGCCGGCTCGACCAGGCCGTGCAGCCCGCGGCCCCGGACATGCAGCGCGGACCCAGTATCCTCCGCCTGCGCGCCGAGCATCTGCATGCAGCGCAGCGTGGCGAGGCAGACCTCCGCGGGCACCCAGCCCTCGATGGTCGTATCGCCGTCCGCCAGCGCGGCCAGCATGAGCGCGCGGTGGGTGATCGACTTGTCGCCGGGGATCGTCAGGCTGCCCCGCAGCGGGCCGGAAGGCTGGATGAGGAGATCGGGCATGGCGGATTCCTGCGGCTGAGCACGCCTCAGCCTGCGTTCAATGGGGCGCGGCGCTCCTGCGCGGCGGCCAACTGCCGGCGCAGCGCGGCCTCGTCCTGCTCGGACAGGGCAGCGTAAAGGCTTGCGAGCTGGCGCGCATACGCTTGCAGCCAGTCCATCACGTTCTGGCGGTTGCTTAACAGGACGTCGAGCATCATGTCTACGTCGCTGGCCGCGACGCGGCTCGTATCGCGGAACCCGGAGGCGGCCAGCGTCCAGGCCAGCGGGTCGTCGGCCGCGGCGACCGCGTTCACGAGCGCGACGGCCAGCGCATAGGGCAGGTGGCTGATGGCCGCGACCGCGCGGTCGTGCGCGGCGGGGTCCAGCACCAGCGGGTGCGCGCCGACCGCATCCACCAGCGCGTGCGCGCTGCGGAGCGCGGCCGCGGTCGTCCGGGCCAGCGGGCAGAGGACGAACATCTTGCCGCGATAGAGGTTCGCATCCGCGGCCTCGAACCCGGCGCTCTCCTTGCCGCACATCGGATGGCCGCCGACCGGCTCCAGCCCCTGCGGCAGGTCGGCCAGGGCCGCGCAGATCTCGGCCTTCGTGCTGCCCATGTCGAGCACGACCGCGCCGTCCCGCGCGTGGCGACCCACCTCCGGGAGCTGGCGAAGCAGGGTGCGCACCGGCGTCGCCAGCACGATCATCCCCGCGTCCGCCACGCCCGCGGCCAGATCTGTGAAGCCGCGGTCGATGGCGCGGCCGGACTCCGCGGCCGCGAGCGTCCTGGGGTTGCGGCTGACCGCGGTGACGCGCCCGCGCCAGCCGGCCTCCTTCAGCGCCAGCGCGAGCGACCCGCCCATCAGCCCCAGCCCGACAATGCAGACATCCGGGGTGGATGATATCTGTTCGAAACGCACGTTATAGCCTGCACATCGCTGAACTCATCCCATGATCCTTTGCAACGAGGGCGATTATATCACGGGTGCGGGTATTGTCGCCGCGCCGCCTACATCGTCCGGCCGAGCACGGGCGCCAACTGCTTGAGCTCGCGCACCAGCGCCGCGAACTTCTCCGGCTTGAGCGACTGCGCGCCGTCCGACAGGGCGTCCGCGGGGTGGAGGTGCACCTCGATCATCACGCCGTCCGCGCCCGCGGCGATGCACGCCTTGGCGATCGGCGAGATGATCTCCCAGCGGCCCGTGCCGTGGCTGGGGTCGCCGAAGACGGGCAGGTGCGACCACTGCTTGAGCAGCGCGATGCCGTTGATGTCCAGCGTGTTGCGCGTGGCCGTCTCGAACGTGCGGATGCCGCGCTCGCAGATCATCACCTGGCGGTTGCCGCCGCTCAACACGTACTCGGCGGCCATCAGCGTCTCCTGGATCGTGCCCATCATGCTGCGCTTGAGAAACACCGGGACGCGCGTCTTGCCGGCCGCGGTCAACAGCGGGAAGTTCTGCATGTTGCGCGCGCCGATCTGCAACACGTCGGCATATTTGGCGATCAGCGGGACGGCCTCGGGCGCCATGACCTCGGTGATGATCGGCAGGCCCGTCTCCTCGCGCGCCTCGGCCAGCAGCTCCAGCCCGTCCTCGCCCATGCCCTGGAAGGCGTAGGGCGAGGTGCGCGGCTTGAACGCGCCCCCGCGCAGCAGATCCGCGCCCGCCTCCTTGACCGCGTGCGCGGTTTCGAGCAGTTGCGTGCGGCCTTCGACCGAGCAAGGCCCCGCGATGACCGTCAGCCGCGGCCCGCCGATCTCCACCCCGCGCACATCGACGACCGTGTTCGCCGGGTGGAAGTCGCGGCTGGCGAGCTTGAATGGCTGGAGGATGCGCACCACCTGTTCGACGCCCTGCAACATCTCGAAGTTGTGCGGCTGGACGGGGCGGTTATCGCCCACAACGCCGATGATGGTGCGCTCGGTGCCCTGGGAGAGGTGGGCCTTGTAGCCCCTGGCCTCGATCTGCCGGATGACGGTATCGATGTCCGCGGCCGAGGCGTTGTGTTTCATGACGACGATCATGGTTTACTTGCTCCCGTTGGTGGATTCGACTGCCGCAGGGTAGCTGCCCAGCAGCTTCAAGAACGCGGTGCGCGTCAGCAGCCCTAGCAGCGCGCGGTTGACCGCGGCGTCCTGCCAGTGGCCCTCGAGATCGACATAGAAGACATAGTGCCACGGCCGGTTGCGCCGCGGCCGGCTCTCGATCTTGGTCAGGTTGATGCCGCGGCTGGCGAGCTCGCCCATCGCGTTGTAGAGCGCGCCGGGCGTGTGCATGGTGGCGAACACGATGGAGGTCTTGTTTTGCTTCCCCGGCGACGGCTCCTCGCGGCCGAGCAGGAAGAAACGCGTGGTGTTGTCGGGGGAGTCCTCGATGCCGGCCTCCAGCACGTCCAGGCCATAGGTCTGCCCGGCCAGCGCGCTGGCGATTGCCGCGGTCCCCGGCTCGCGGGTCTCGCTGAGCTGGCGGGCCGAGCCGGCGGTGTCGTAGGCCGGAACCGGCTCCCAGCCGTGGTTGCGCAGATAGCGCTCGCATTGGGCGAGCGCCTGCGGGTGCGAGTACACGCGGCGGATGTCGGCCGCGGTCGTCCCGGAGGGCGCCAGGAGGCAATGCCGCACGCGCAGCTTGACCTCCCCGACCACGCGCAGGTCATGATCCAGCAGCAGGTCGTAGGCCTGGTTGATCGACCCGGCCTGCGAGTTCTCGACCGGCAGCAGGCCCATGCTCGCGCGGCCCTCTTCGATTGCCTGGAAGATGTCCTGGAAGCTGGCGACCGGCACGGTGCTCACGTGCGGCCCGAAGTGCTGGTAGATGGCCTCCTGGGAGAATGCGCCCGGCTCGCCCTGGAATGCGACCACTTGGAAGCCCTCCGCATCCGCGGTGCGCCGCGGGGGCGCGGGCAGCGGGTCGGGCTCGGATGCGGGCAGCGGCACGAACTCGCCCTGCAGGTCGGGGCGCAGCCGGACCGCGTCGCGCAGATAGACATGGCGCATATCGTATGTGGGCCGGTCGGTGTTCCAGTGCAGCAGGACGCGCACCGTGCGCGGCAGGCCCTCGTTCGACTCGATCTCGACCGCGGTCAGCAGGGGCACATGATGCCAGCCCATCTCGCGCGCGGCGCGGGCCGGGAAGGCGGCATCCAGGTCGGGCGTCACCGTAAAGATGGCGCTGGCAAGGTCTGCGGGATCGATGTTGTTGGCTGCGGCGAGCGCACGCAGCAGCTCCTGGGTCGCTGACAGGATCGCCGGGGCCGTATTTTCGGTGACGGTCGTCGCGCCACGCAGTCCGCGGGTGGGCATGGTTCCTCCTTGTTGGTGAGAGCTGTTTCAGCCGGTCGGCTGTTGCACAAAAAAAGAGCGTGGGGGCTAGGGCCTCCACGCTCGACTCGGCTTGGTCAGGCTGGACTGGGCATCATCGCATCAGCGGCGCCAAGATCCAGCCGGAGCGGGAGACCGCTGCGGGCTGGCAAAATAAAAGTAATAGAAGGCGCCGAGAATGACGGAACGCATGATGACCTCAAGGGCGTCCAGGGTCGTGTTTGTGATCTGGCGGGATGATAGCATGCCCGCGCGAATTTTGTCAAACGGCGACAAGTTTCGCGCGGGCGGGGTCTCGCGAGGGATCAGCCTTCGATAACGTAGCTATCGGCGCTCGCAAAGTAGCGCGCAGGCGGGAGCTGGTTGGTCGTGATGTAGCCTGCCGGCGCGGCGTAGAGGTCGATCAGCCGATTGACCACCGTCGCGCACGTGTGCTCCGGCGTGGCAGGCTCCGCGTTCACCACGTTGCAGTCGGGCACGCCGTAGATCTTCCAGTTGTTGAAGTCCGTGTCGTCCGGGCTGTAGACGCTGCCGATGGAGTCGAAGACGATCTCGACCCCCTCCGCGGTCTTGGTCGTCGCGCGGTTGATCATGCCTGTCGCGTCGCCGGCCTTGATGGTGCGGCCCAGCGTCGAGGAGTAGAGGTCGATGGGCGAGAAGGTGGGGATGCACTCCTGCACCTGGTCGATGATCGTCAGGCCGAGCCTGGCGGCGAGCCAGCCGTTGACCGTCCACGAATAGCCGGGCTCGATAGTCCCCTCGTCCATGCCGACCAGGAACTCCTGGAAGGTCTTGCGCGAGGGCGCGGCGACCTTTTCCTCGAACTCTGCCGTCGTGAAGCCTGCGCCGTGGATCAGGGCGAGGGCGATGCCGTAGTGATCGACGTTGTAGCGCGACTCGCCGTGGATCTTGGTGATCTGGTGGCAGGCGCCCGCCAGGGTGACGATCTCATGGCCCCAGAAGACATCCTGGTAGCCGCCGCCGGTGATGGTCGCGCCGTGCTCCTTGGCGAGCGCGTCGATCTCCTTCGCCATCGTGACCGCGCTGAGCCAGGGGTAGTGGGCCTCTTCGCAGGTGGTATAGGTGTTGATGCCGCGGCGGGCGCACTCCTTGAGGGTGGCGCCGACTTCGTTCACCAGCGAGGTCGTCGTCACGATGGCAAACTTGTTGTATTTGCCCTGCGCGTTCGGCTTTTCGTCGCCATACGCTGTGTCCAGCGTGGCGGCGAGGTCGCCGCTCACCGTGACGCCCAGCTTCTTGTCGTAGCCAAGCACCTCGCCCAGGTCGCGGCCGATGATCTCCGGCCGGTTGTCGACCGCGCCGACGATCTGTGCGCCCTTCTCCAGCGCGTAACTCACCGTCATCTTCGCCATGTTGCCGCAGCCAATCTGAACCACCTTGATCTTCTTCATGATGTATCCTCTCTGTTCGGACGGCCAGCCTCTGCCGGCGCATCCGTGATTTTTGTTGGGGCCACGCCCATCGCATGATGCTCCGGGCCTGGCCGATCACGGATACATCATAACCTATTGTGAGAAAAAGCGCAAATAATTCGTGAGGAGATTCACAACTTGGGGGAAATATGAGAAACGTTACACTGCGACGCCTGGCTGCCGGGCCAGGCGCGCGGGGAACCGGTGGACGCGGGGCCGGCCCGCGGCGGCAGATAGCGACGTGGGCGACGATCGCTGCCGGGCAATGTTGCCAGGTCAGGGCGCCGGGATGTAGTCCACCATGCGTCCGTCCGGGGAGAACCACCCGCACCCGCCGTCGCTGCTGCACCCGACGGCCGTGTCCGCCGGCGTCGACTCCTCGTGCCGGGACAGCAGCGGCAGGAACATGCGCTTGCTTGCAGCCGCTGTCGCGGCCTGCGACGCCTCCTCCGGCCGCGGAGGTTCTGTCTGCGGCCCGTCGGCCGCCCCCGTGTAGCCCGCGCCGACCATGTGCAGGGGGATGCGTTCGAGATCCTTGCTGACGCGATCGACGCGCAGATACGTGATGCTCACGCGCATCGTCGCGTTGTAGATGCGGTCGAGCAGGTCGCGCGGGCAGCCGCCGTTGAGCATGCAGGGGTTGTACGGGATGCCGGGCGGCACGAAGTATTCCGGCGCTGTCAGGTACGTGGGCGTCTTGGAGTAGTGGAGGTAGCGTCCGCTGCCCTGGTCGATGTCCTGCCAGTGGCCGTACAGGGGCAGCGCCATGCTGTTGACGTGATCGACGGAGAGGCCCTGCGGGATGCCGATGCGATACGTGCCGCCCGCGGGCCGGTCCAGGTTGCCGTGGGGGTTGTCGAGAAAGGCCGTGTACGGATCTACCGGCGTCGGCGGGAAGTTGACAAAGAAGTAGTCGGCCTCGGCCGGCGGATTGAGCGGGACGTTCTCTGCCCGGCTGCCATAGCCCGCGGCATAGAGCTGGTTCACCAGGGAGTTCAGCAGGCCGCGGAAGCCGGGGCCCAGATACGAATGGAACATATACTGTTCGGTCTTGATGGTCTGAATCCTGGTCTTGGCGGGCGCATCGATGATGAAGACCGCGCCCAGCTCGCGGTAGTTCTTGAACGACATGATGAATTCGCAGCCCATGTTGGGCGGGATGATCAACGCGCCGTCCACCGTGAACGTGGTCGGGATCATCTCGGATTCGTGATAGCGGTACTGGTTGGTCGCCTCGGACTGTCGCGGGTTGCGGATAGGCTTGATCTTGCCAGAGGGCACATAGGTGTAGAGATCGACCTCGCGGGTCACGGTGCGCCCGTTGGCGAAAAGGTGGACGATCGCGGGTTGGGTCGCCGAGCCCAGCTGGTCGATGCGGGCCGGCTGGCCCAGGCAGCCGAACAGCGAACCGTTCCAACCGCCCGATACGACATAACGCGGATAAATCTTTGCCGTGATGGTGACGATGTTGCCCTCGCGCTTGCCGCTCTCATAGCGGACGATGCCGTAGCCCGGCGTATATGAGATGATCGCGCCCGCGAGAATGCTGTCGGGCACCTGGCCCACGAGGTCGACGATGTTGATGCCCTGGGGTTCCAGCCAGTCGATGCTCGCAGGCGTTGTATCAGGGAGAGGCATCGCCGCGCCGGTTTCATCGCCTATGTCGGAGGGGATTGTTTCTGCTGATACGCCGGCAGGCACGGATAGCAGTGCTGTCACGAGCCACAGCCGGAGCAACGATCGGGTACATAGACGTGCAAGTTTCACGATCTGCGAACTTCCTGCCATGAAAGTTTCGGGCAAGGGGCCACGGACGGCGACCTGGGCCGTGTCGAACGCGCGACAAAGGCCGGCCCCTCACCCGCGAAAGGACGATATTCAGAGTTGAGCCGAGAGACGGAAATAAAAGCTTGTCGTTAGAACCAGGCCGCACCTGACGTTGAATTCAGCCCGCACGCGATCCGGGGTCTCCGGCGGCCGTCAGCGCCCCGCGCAGGCGACTGACGAAGTCGTGCGCGGCCTGCGCCGGATCGGCGGCCTGCGCGACGGCCCTGATGAGGGCTGAGCCGACGATCACGCCGTCAGCCAGCTCACCTACGAGCCGCGCTTGTTCAGGGTTGGAGATGCCGAACCCAACCGCGAGCGGGGTGTGCGCTGCGCTGCGCGCCCGCCGGACGAAGGTTGCCAGGTCTGCCGGAAGTGCGGCGCGCTCGCCTGTGACGCCGGTCAGGGAGACCAGGTACAGGAAGCCGTTGGTGCGCCGTGCGATCTCGGTCAGTCGCCCCGAGGTAGTGGTGGGCGCTGCCAGGTAGATCAGCGCCAGGTCATGTGTGTTACATGCCTGTTCGAAAGTTGCCGCCTCTTCCAATGGCAGATCCGGCACGATCAACCCATCCGCGCCGGCCTCGGCTGCGTCGGCGACCAATCGCTCGACCCCGTAGGCCAGGATGGGGTTTGTGTAACTCATCATGATCAACGGCGGTGTTGCAGAATAGATACGCAGTTTTTGGACGAGTTTCAGGCTTTTTGTTAGCGTCATGCCTTTGTTCAGCGCAATTTGGCTTGCGTGCTGGATCGTCGGGCCGTCGGCCAGAGGGTCAGAGAAGGGGATGCCCAGCTCGATCAGATCCGCGCCGGCCTCGATGATGCTGCGCAGGACCGCGACCGAGGCGTCGAAATCCGGGAAGCCGACCGTGAAATAGGGCATGAGGGCCGCGCGGCCCTCGGCGCGCGCGGCGGCGAATGCGGCGTGGATGCGCTGGCTGCTCATGTGCGCGGCTCCTCTCGCTCCTTGAGCGCGTGCAGGACGCTGTCGAGATCCTTGTCGCCCCGGCCCGACAGATTGACCAGCAGGATGCGATCCCGGCCCAGGGTGGGGGCCAGCCTGACCGCCTCGGCCACGGCATGCGCGGATTCGAGCGCGGGCAGGATGCCCTCGGTGCGCGCAAGCAACTGGAACGCGGCCAGCGCCGCGTCGTCGTCAGCGAACGTATACTCGGCGCGGCCCGTCTCGCGCAGGAACGCATGCTCCGGCCCGACCGCGGCGTAGTCGAGGCCTGCGGAGATGGAGTGGGTGGCGGCAATCTGGCCCGCGGCGTCCTGGAGGACGTAGGTGTGCGTGCCGTGGAGCACGCCGGGCCGGCCCAGCGCGGGGTCGGCGAAGCGGGCCGCGTGGCGGCCCGATGCGATCCCCGCGCCGCCCGCCTCCACCCCGATGAGCCGCACGCCGGCGTCTTCGCGGAACGCGTGGAACAGGCCGATGGCGTTGGAGCCGCCGCCGACGCACGCGATGCAGGCATCCGGCAGCCGGCCCAGCGCGTCGAGCATCTGGCCGCGCGCCTCGCGGCCGATGACCGCCTGAAAGTCGCGCACGATGGTCGGGTAGGGGTGCGGGCCGAGCGCGGATCCGAGCAGGTAATGCGTCGTGCGGACGTTCGTGACCCAGTCGCGGATGGCCTCGTTGATGGCGTCCTTGAGCGTGCGCGTCCCCGCATCGACCGGGCGCACCTCCGCGCCGAGCAGCTTCATGCGCTGCACGTTCGGCTGCTGCCGCGCGATGTCGGTCGTGCCCATGTAGACGACGCACTCCAGCCCGAGCAGCGCGGCGACGGTGGCGGATGCGACGCCGTGCTGCCCCGCGCCCGTCTCCGCCACGAGCCGGCGCTTGCCGGTCTGGCGGGCCAGGAGCGCCTGGCCGAGCGCGTTGTTGATCTTGTGCGCGCCGGTGTGGGCCAGATCCTCGCGCTTGAGATAGATCTGTGCGCCGCCGAGATGCGCGGTGAGCCGCCGCGCGCGGGTGAGCGGCGTGGGCCGGCCCACGTAGGTGCGCAGCAGGTCGCTGAACTCAGCGGCGAACGCCGCGTCCGCCGCGAGCGCGATGTAGGCCGCCTCCAGCTCCGCCAGCGCCGGCATCAGCGTCTCAGGCACGAACTGGCCGCCGTAAGGCCCGAACTTGGCGGGCAGGTGTCCGTCGGTATGCATCATGACTCCCGATTCGTTCTTTACTCGTTGCTCATTACTCGTTACTCTTTACTCGTTACTCATCGCTCGTTACGAATAAGTAACGAGTAATGAGTAATTCCTACCCCTTCGCGCGCGCGATAAACTCCACCATCTTCGCCGGATCCTTGACGCCCGGCGCAGATTCCACGCCGGAGGCCACGTCTACGCCCCAGGGCCGCACCGCGGCGATGGCCGCGGCGACGTTGTCGGGCCGCAGCCCGCCGGCCAGCAGCAGGCGCGTCTCTTCCGCCAGCGCGGCCGCCAGATCCCAGTTCGCGATCTGGCCGCTGCCGCCGTAGGCTCCGCTCGCGGCCGCATCCACCAGAAGAGCGGGCGCGGCCGGCGCAGGTGGGCTATAGGCCGCGGCCAGGGCGCGCGCCTCGGCGAGATCGCGCGGACGGACGGCCTTGAACGCGCGGCCGGCCAGCGCGGCCAGATCCGCGGGCGGCTCATCGCCGTGCAACTGAGCCAGATCCAGCCCGCACTCGTCGAGGATGGCGGCCGCCCGCGCGGGTGGGAGGTTCACGAAGACGCCGACGAGCGTGGCCGCCGCGCCGCGCCGATGCAGCCGCGCGACGAGCTGCGCGCACGCCGCGGGCGCGATATAGCGCGGGCTGGGCGGGTGGAAGTTGAAGCCGAGCATGTCCGCGCCCGCGTCCAGCGCGGCCAGCGCGTCGTCCAGCGTGCGGACGCCGCAGATTTTGACGATCATGC
>MWBF01000022.1 GCA_002068935.1 Chloroflexi bacterium ADurb.Bin325 | reverse complement strand
GGCCCGCCCTGAAAATGGCCGCCCCTTCGACTGCGTGCGTCGCTGCGCGACGCCCTCCGCTCAGGGTGCTTCGATCCGTTGAGGAATTGCTACGCATAATGGCGTTCACCCGCCCCGCCTATCCTGTAAATCCTGTGAATCCTGTCTGAACTGCGCGACGCCCTGCGCTCAGAGCGCTTCCGGCATTCTCATCGCGGCTCATCTGACGATCTCCACGGTCGGCCCCGCATCGCGGGCTATCATCTCGCCGACGTTCCACGCGTCCTCGCCCAGCAGCGCGAGCGCCTCCGCGGACTGCCCGGCCGGCAGGATCAGCAGCATGCCCAGCCCCAGGTTGAACACGTGCGCCATCTCCGCGTCGGCGATCCGCCCGCTCCGCTGGATGAGGTCGAAGATGGGCGGCGCGGGCCAGCGGTCGCGATAGAGCCGCGCGGCCAGCCCCGGCGGGAAGATGCGCGGGGGGTTGTCGATCAGCCCGCCGCCCGTGATGTGGGCCATGCCGCGGATCTGGATGCCCGCCGCCTGTAGAGTGTTGACCGCGGTCAGGTATGACCGGTGCGGCGCGAGCAGCGCATCGCCCAGGGTGCAGCCCAGCTCCGCGACCTCCACGGCCGCTGCCATGACGGGGTCGAGCCGCTCCGCCGCGATATAGTCGAGGAAGAACAGGGGCCGCGCGCCCTGCACGAGGATGTCGTTGACGCAGTGGTTGACGATGTCGTGGCCGATCGTGTCGAAGCGGCCCAGCGCGCTGGCGATCTTGACCTTGGTGCCCACGCCGTCGGTCGAGGCCACCAGCACCGGCTCGGCCAGGCCCTTCAGCGCGCCCGCGTCGTACAGCCCGCCGAACGCGCCGATGCCCAACAGCACCTCCGGCCCGTAGGTGCTCCTGACTGCATCCCGCATCAAGGCCACCGCGCGCGTGCCCGCGGCGATGTCCACGCCCGCATCCCGATAGCTGATCCCGGGGGTCTCTGCCATCACTGCACCCTGCCTCCGATGTCGCGGCGATAGTGCATGCCCTCGAAATGGATGCACGCCATGCCCGCATATGCGCGCGCCAGCGCCTGGCGCAGATCTATGCCGATGCCGGTCACGCACAGCACCCGGCCGCCGTCGGTGAGCAACTGCCCGTCGTCCGTCCGCCGCGTGCCGGCCTGGAACACGACCGTCTCGGCCAGCGCCGCGGCCTGCTCGACGCCGCGGATGGGGTGGCCGACCGCGTAGCCGCCCGGATAACCGCGACTCGCGGCCACGACCGTCGCCGCGCTGCCGCCGCGCCAGCGCGGGGCCGCCGCGGCCAGGCGGCCCTCGACGCAGGCCGTCAGCGTCTCCGCGAGGTCGCTTTCCAGCAGCGGAAGGATCGCCTGGGTCTCGGGGTCGCCGAAGCGACAGTTGAACTCCAGCACGCGCACCCCGGCCCGCGTGAGCATCAGGCCCGCATAGAGCACGCCCACATAAGGCGCGCCCTCGGCCCGCATGCCGTCCAGCGCGGGCTGCAAGACGGCGCGCCGGACCTCCGCCAGCAGCTCCGGCGTCGCCAGCGGCGCGGGCGCATAGGCCCCCATGCCGCCGGTGTTGGGCCCGCGGTCGCCGTCGTAGGCCCGCTTGTGATCCTGGGCCGCGGGCATCAGCGCGCAGCGCTCGCCGTCGCTGAAGGCCAACACCGACAGCTCCGGCCCCGCCAGGCGCTCCTCGATCACCACCTCGTCGCCCGCCGCGCCGAAGACGCGCTCGACCATGATGCTGCGCAGCGCGGCCTCCGCCTCCGCGCGATCTTCCGGCACGATGACGCCCTTGCCCGCGGCCAGCCCCGACGCCTTGATGACGACCGGGTAGTCCACGGCGCGCAGGTGGGCGCAGGCCCGGTCATAGCTGTCGAAGGTCGCATAGGCCGCGGTCGGGATGCCGTGGCGCGCCATGAAGTCCTTGGCGTAGACCTTCGAGGTTTCGAGCCGCGCCGCGGCCTGCGTGGGGCCGAAGCAGCGCAGGCCCGCCGCGCGGAAGACGTCCACGATCCCCTCGGCCAGCGGCGCTTCCGGTCCGATGATGGTCAGGCCGACGCCCTCGGCCGCGGCAAAAGCCGCCAGGGCCGCGGGCCGCCGGTCGGCCGTTTGCAGGTTGCCGGCGCGATCGCCTCCGGCCGTGCCGCCGTTGCCGGGGGCCACGAAGATCTTCTCCACGTGCGGAGACTGCGCCAGCTTCCAGGCCAGCGCATGTTCGCGGCCGCCGCCGCCGATGAGCAGCACCCGCATATCACGCCCCCCACATCTGCTCGAAGGCCAGCTTCTCCTGGCTGCGCAGCGTCCACCACTCCTCGAGCCGGATGGGGTACTGGCCGGTGAAGCAGGCGCTGCAATGGCCGCCGCGCGCGCCCGGCGCGGCCTCGACCGCCCGCAACATGCCCGCGTGCGACAGGTGGGCCAGGCTGTCCGCGCCGATGCTGACGCGAATCTCCTCCAGCGAGAGGTTGTGCGCGATCAGCTCGTCGTAGCTTGCCATGTCGATGCCCATGAAACAGGGGTGCTTGATCGGCGGGGAGGAGACGCGCACGTGGACCTCGCTCGCGCCGCCCTCGCGCAGCAGCGCCACGATGGGGCCGATCGTGTTGCCGCGCACGATCGAATCATCGATCAACACCACGCGCTTGCCCTGCAGGTTGGCCGCCAGCGGGTTGTACTTCAGGTGGACGCCCACGCGCCGGATGCGGTCGTCCGGCTGGATGAACGTGCGGCCGATGTAGCGGTTCTTGGTCAGCCCCTCGCTGAACGGGATGCCGGAGGCGCGCGCATAGCCGATCGCCGCGGGGGTGGCCGAGTCGGGCACGCCGACGACGACATCGGCCGCGACGGGCGACTCGCGGGCCAGCTCCTCGCCCAGGCGCTGGCGCACGTGGTGGATGGTCTGGCCCTCCAACACCGTGTCGGGCCGTGCAAAGTAGACGTACTCGAACACGCACAGCGACAGCCGCTCGGCGGCCGGCCGGCCCTGCACCGAGTGGATGCCGGAATCGTCCAGGCGCACGATCTCCCCCGGCCGGATCTCGCGCAGATACCTCGCGCCGATGGTCGCGAGGGCGCACGACTCCGAGGCGACGACGTAGCCGGGATGGCCGTTGTTGGGCAGCTCGCCGATGCACAGCGGCCGGAGGCCCCACGGGTCGCGCACCGCATAGACGGCGTCGCGCGTAAGGATGCTGAGCGCGTAGGCGCCCTCCGCCTCGGCCATGAACGCGACGATGCGCGCCACCCAGTCCGGCCCATGCGATTCGCCGCCGGGCGGCGGCGCGGCGAGCATCTGGGTGATCACCTCGCTGTCGCTCGACGAGCTCAGGCCGACCCCGCGCTCCAGCAGCCGCCGGCGCAGCGTCAGCGCGTTGGTCAGGTTGCCGTTGTGGCCGACGCCCAGCGGCCCGTGCATGGTCTCGATCAGGTGCGGCTGGGCATTGCGGATGTGGGAGGAGCCGGTGGTCGAATAGCGCGTGTGGCCGATGGCCAGGTGGCCCTGCAGTGGCCGCAGGTTCTCCTCGTCGAAGACCTGCGCCACCAGCCCCATGCCCTTGTAGATATAGGCGGCGTGGCCGTCGCAGGTCGCGATGCCGGCGCTCTCCTGGCCGCGGTGTTGCAGGGCGTACAGCGCGAAGAAGGCCATGCGTGCGACGTCCGCGTCGTGGGCGTAGATGCCGAACACGCCGCAGGCCTCGTGAAGATGGTCGTCGGAGGCCGGGATCGGTTCGTGCGCCGCGGGCCGGGCCTGGGCGCTGTCTTGGAGCCGGTGTGTCATCGCTCGGATTCCCTCAGTCGGCCGGGCGGCGGGCAGCCCGATCATCGGCGATGAGCTGTTCGGTCGCCCTCTGTTGCGCGGCGACGATGCGCCCGCGCAGTGTCGGGTCGGCCAGGCCCAGGATCTTGGCTGCCAGCAGGGCCGCCCCATCCGGTTCGAGCACGACGGCCGGCGCGACACCGGACGGCATGCGCAGCGACGAGAACAGGTCGGCGCCGCCGAAGCGCTCCGAGTAAGGAGGGCAGGCGATGACCGGCGCGCCCACGTTGGCGTCGACCAGGCCGCTGAGCGCGTTGGAGCGCCCCGCGATGGTGATGTAGACCTTGGGCTGCGGGTCGGCCTCGTATGCGGCCAGCAGGTCGAGCAGATAGCGCGCGGCCTTGTGCGCCGAGGCGACCCGCAGCTCGCTGGCGAGGCCCAGCCTGTCCAGCGCCGCGGCGATGGCCTCGGCGTGCGGCATGTCCGCGCGCGAGCCCATGATGATGGGGATGAGCGCCATGTCAACCTCCGTAGGCCGCGAGCGCCCGCGCGATGCGGGCCGCCGCGGGCTGTTCGCCCGGCACAAAGGTCTCGCCCGTCAGCCGCTCGTAGATGGCGATGTAGCGCGCGGCCATCTGGATCGCGACCTCCGCGGGCAGCGCGGGCGGCTGGCCCTCCCCGCGATAGCCCTGCCGCGCATACCACAGGCGCAGGAACTCCTTGTCGAAGTTCTCCGGCTCTACGCCGGTCCCGCGCACCGCGTCGTAGCTCTCCGCGATCCAGTAGCGGCTCGAATCGGGCGTGTGAACCTCGTCGATCAGCGCCGGCGCGCCGTCGATCAGCCCGAACTCGTACTTGGTATCGACCAGGATCAGCCCCGCGGCGCGGGCAACCTCCTGCCCGCGGCGGAAGATCGCCAGCGCCGCGCGCTGCACCTCGGCCCACAGCCCCGCGGGGACGAGCCCGCGCTCGACGACCTCGGCGGAGGTCAGCCGCTCGTCGTGCGCGCCGCCGGTGGCCTTGGTGGTGGGCGTGATGACCGGCTCGGGCAGGGGGTCGTTCTTGCGCAGCCCCCGCGGCAGCTCCAGGCCGTAGGGCCGCTCGACGCCCTGCTCGTACAGCGTCCAGAGCGCGGTCGAGGTGACGCCGGTGATGTAGCCGCGCACGATGACCTCGACCGGCAGGGGCTGCGCCTCGCTGGCGACGGTGACGTTGGGGTCGGGCACGGCGATGACGTGGTTGCGCACGGTCTCGCGCGTCTGTTCGAACCACCAGGCGCTCAACTGGTTCAGCACCTGGCCCTTGAACGGCACCGCGCCCAGCACGCGGTCGAACGCGGAGACGCGGTCGGTCGTCACCAGGACGCGGCGGCCGTCGAGGACGTAGATGTCTCGCACCTTGCCCTCGAGCCGCTGTCCCAGCCGGGGCAGATCCACGCGCAACAGGGCATGGGGCAGCGCGGCGGCGATGATCGCCGGGCTTACGGATGCTTGCAGGTTGGTCGTCATGGGCAGATCACCTTGTCTGTCCGGCCGAAAAGCGCTGGGTGTCCGGCCTCACCCCCCAGCCCCCTCTCCTGACGGGCGAACCTTCGGCTCGCGCGTCAGGAGAGGGGGAGTCGAGGGGACGAGGCAAGCCCCAGCGCTTCTTGGCCGGGCTTTTACAGTTCCGCCGCGTAGCGGACGCCGTTGCGGAAAAGGGCCAGGCCGAGCTGGCCGCGCTCGCCGCGGCGGAAGCGCGGGCCCTGCTCGTCGATGATATGGTTTTCGGGATGGGGCATCAGCCCCAGCACCGTGCCCGCGGCATTGCAGATGCCCGCGATGTCGCCGGCCGAGCCGTTCGGGTTCCAGGGATATGCGACGGGCTGGCCGTCGGGCCGGGCGTAGCGCAGCGCGACCAGCCCGCGCGCCTCCAGGTCGGCCAGCGTCGCCGCGTCCGCGGCCACGAACTTGCCCTCGCCGTGCGCGACCGGGCAGTAGATGAGCTCGGTCAGCCCGCGCGTGAACACGCAGGGGCTGGCGGACTGCGGCTCTAGATAGATCCAGCGGCACTCGAAGCGGGCCGAATCGTTGCGCGCCAGCGTCACGCCCTGCTGGCCGGCCGCGGCCGCGCCGTCGTCCGCGCCGGGCAGCAACCCCGCCTTGACCAGCGCCTGGAAGCCGTTGCAGATGCCCAGGACCGGCCGGCCCGCCGCGATAAAGGCGGCCAGCCGATAGCGCAGCGCGATGGCCCAGAGCTTGCCGGCCCCCAGGTCGTCGCCGTAGGAGAAGCCGCCCGGCAGGATGAGCATGCGGTAGTCGGCCAGGCGCACCTCGCCGGCGATCAGCCGGTTGATATGGACGATCTCGGCTGCGCCGCCGGCCAGCTCGCAGGCCCACGCGGCCTCGCGGTCGCGGTTCGTGCCGGTGGCGTGCAGGATGAGGATGGGTGGTCTTCGGCTCATGCGCTATGCCCCCGCCAGGCCCGGTCGAGCGCGGGCAGGGCCGCGTCCACCACGGGCCGGCCGTCCAGGCCGAGCAGGATGCAGCGGCCCTCCCCGTGCGCCGCGGCCGCCTGCACCTCGCCCGCGGCCGCGCAGGGCAGCCCGGCCAGGCAGGCCTCGAACGCGGCCGCGTCCTGCGGCCGCACCTCGACCAGGAAGCGGCCCAGCGACTCGCTGAAGGCCAGCGTCGCGTCACGGCCGGCCGCGGGCGTCCGGGGGATCCGCCGCAGGTCGAGCGTCAGGCCCAGCTCGCCGGCCAGGCTCATCTCCGCGGCGGCCACCGCCAGGCCCCCCTCCGAGCAGTCGTGGCACGCCTGCACCAGCCCCGCGGCGATCGCCCGGTGGAGCGCGCGCAGCAGGGCCAGCCCGGCCGCGGGGGGCTGCGGCGCGTGCGCGCCGAGCAGCCCGTGCAGGCGGTAGTAGGCCGACGCGCCCAGCTCGTCGGCGGTCAGGCCGAGCACGTAGAGGCGGTTCCCCGCCGCCTTCAGATCCATCGACATGGCGTGCGCCGTGTCCGGGACGATGCCGAGGGCCGAGATCAGCAGCGTGCCGGGGATGGCGTGTTTGCGGCCGTCGGCCCCGGTGTACTCGTTGTTCAGGCTGTCCTTGCCGGAGATGTACGGCGCGTTATAGGCGACCGCCGCGTCGTAGCAGCCCTCCGCGCAGCGCACCAGCCCACCCAGGCGGTCGGGCAGCAGCGGGTTGCCCCAGCAGAAGTTGTCGAGCAGCGCGACCTGGTCGGGGTCCGCGCCCGCGGCCACGCAGTTGCGCAGCGCCTCGTCGACCGCGGCCCAGGCCATCGCATAGGGGTCGAGTGCGCCGTATGCCGGGTTGACGCCGGCGGACACGGCGACGCCGCGCCTAACGGTTGCAGGTTGCAGGTTTGAGGTTGCAGGGTGTTCGTGAACCATCTGGGCTGCGGCAAAGCGGAGGTCCAGGACGGCCGCGTCCGCCGGGCCCGCGCCGGCCGCTCCCGTGAACGGTTTTCCCACGCCCGCGCCCTGCACCTCGTGGTCGTAGCGGCGGACGACGTCCTCCTTGCTGCGGGTGTTGGGCGCGGCCAGCAGCGCCAGCAGCGCGGGCGTCAGGTCGCCGCCGGGGCCGGTTGGGAGCGCGGCCGGGTCGGGCTCGTGCGCCGCGGGCGGCTCCCAGACGGCGCGCAGGCGGCGGCGCGGGATGCCGTGATGCAGGAAGCGGGCGTCCAGTTGGCCGACGATGCGCTCGCCGTAGCGCAGGCGGAGCTGCCCGTCGCCGGTGAACGCGCCCAGCGCGGTGGCCTCCACATCCAGCCCCGCGCAGATGGCCTGCACGCGCGGCCAGTGCGCGGGCGGCACGGCCAGCACCATGCGCTCCTGCGCCTCGCTGAGCCAGATCTCCCACGGCCGAAGCCCGCTGTACTTGAGCGGCACGCGCGCCAGATCCACGTCCGCGCCCAGCTCCGCGGCCATCTCGCCGACCGCGGAGGAGAGCCCGCCCGCGCCGCAGTCGGTGATGGCGGTGTACAGGCCCTCGTCGCGCGCCATGAGCACGGCCTCCAGCGCCTGCTTCTCGTGGATGGGGTGGCCGATCTGCACCGCGCTGCCCGCGATATGGCCGGTCTCGTGCGTCATCTCCATCGAGGAGAAGGTGGCCCCGCGCAGCCCGTCCCGGCCCGTCCGGCCGCCGATGACGACCACGAGGTCGCCGGCCTGCGCGGCGGTGCGGTGCGCGCCGCGGGGCAGGATGCCGAGACAGCCGCAGAAGACCAGCGGGTTGGCCGTGTAGCCGGGGTCGTAGAGGATCGCGCCGTTGACGGTGGGGATGCCCATCTTGTTGCCGTAGTCCTCCACCCCCGCGATCACGCCGTCGGCAATGCGCCGCGGGTGGAGCACGCCGGCGGGCAGCTCCTCGAAGGCCAGGTCGGCTGGGCCGAAGCAGAGCACGTCGGTGTTGGCGATCGGCCGCGCGCTGACGCCGATGATGTCGCGCACGACGCCGCCCACGCCGGTGTTGGCCCCGCCGAAAGGCTCCAGCGCAGAGGGGTGGTTGTGGGTCTCCACCTTGAAGGCCAGATCCGTGTGCTCGTCGAACGCGATGATGCCCGCGTTGTCGACGAAGGCGGAGCGCACCCACGGCCTGGCGGCGCGCTCGGTCGCGGCGCGGATGTAGGTCTTCAACAGGGAGTCGATCCGGCGGATCGGCCCGGCCGGACGCCCCTCCGCGGTGCGCTCCTCGTAGTCGATGAGCGCGCGGAAGGTCTTGTGCACGCAGTGCTCGGACCAGGTCTGAGCCAGCATCTCGAGCTCGACATCCGTCGGCTCGCGGCGCTCCCCGCGATAGTACTCCTGGATGGCGCTCATCTCGGCCAGGTCGAGCGACAGCCGCCGCTCCCGGCTGATCGCCTCGAGGCCTGCGGGGTCGGCCTGGGTCAGCGGGATGATCTCCACGGTGTCGTCGGCCGGCTGCGACAGGGCAAAGGGCGGCGCGATCCGGCTGTCGAGGGCGTAGGACTGGATGACGGGGTTGGCGAAGAGGGTGCTCAGCCGCGCCAGCGCGTCGGCCTCCGCCCGGCCGAAGATCTCGTAGCGCTGGCCCGTCGCCGCGCGCGCCAGGCCGGCGACGCCGATCACGCGCGCGCCCTCCAGCAGGCTCTCGGCCACGCTGTCCGTCACCCCGGGGTGAAGGACCACCTCGACCGTCCGGCGGTCCGCGGGCGCGGCGTCCGCCGCGGCGTCGAGGCGCGCCACCGTCGTCTCCTCGACCACCGGGTCGCCGAGCAGGAGCGCCGCCAGCCGTTCGGCGTCCGCGGCGTCGAGCGCGCCCTCCAGGAAATAGAGGTCGCTGATCGCGATGCGCTCGATCCCCGCGATGCCGAGGGCCTCGGCCTGGCGGCGCAGGTTTTCCCCGCGCGCATCGCGCAGGCCCGTGCGCGGGGCGACCTGCACCCGGAAGCACTTCATGTCGTTCACTGTAGGCTTACCTGACAATTAGGGTTATGGGCGAGGCTGCCGGGGCGGACCTTGTGAAGCACTTCCGAATCAGCCGTCGGAATAGCCAGGGAAGGGCAGCATGTCTCGACGGCGAGCGCTTCCGGACCGAACAGTTCGCACGATGGATGCGGTTTCTTCTCCTCAAGGCCCTGAGGCTGCTATCAGCCTCAGCCAGGGTGAGGATACCACGAGGGCCGCCCGGTTGTCAATGTAAACCCTTACATCGATGCGTTTGGTCAATTGGGCCGTTCGGGTGTAGAATGACCCTTGTGCGCGACCGGCCACCGGCCGTGTCACCCATTGTTTCGGAGTGTGTATGGAGTTACGCGCCTATTTCGATATCCTCCGCCGGCGCGGCTGGATCATCCTGCTGACCGCGCTGGTAGCGCTGGCGCTCGCCACCGGGCTGGCGCTGGTGCAGACCAAGACCTACCGGGCCACGGTGCGCGTCAGCACGGTGCCGGCGCGGCCCGACTGGGGCCTGGGCTCCAGCGCCAAAGACCTGCTCCGCAACTTCGTGATGATCATCAACACGCACGACATGGCCAACAAGGTTATCTCGACCGCGCGCCTGGATATGAGCTCCTACGATCTCCTCGCCAAGCTGACCGTGAGCGCGGAGCCGGACAACTTTGCCATCCGCATCGACGCGGTCGACGAGGACCCCCAGGTGGCCGCCAAGATCGCGCTCACGATGGCCGAGCTGTTCGTCAACGAGCGCGTGGCCTACTACACCACGCTCGACAAGGACAACCGCATCGAGGTCAAGATCACGGACAGCGTGATCGATGCGCCGCTCTATCGGCCCAACTGGAAGATGAACGCGGTCGCCGGCTTCGTGCTCGGCGCGCTGCTGGGCGCGCTCGTCGTGCTGGCGCTGGAATGGATGGCGGCCGACATCCTCGCCACCCCGGAGAAGGTCGAGCGGGCGCTGGGGCTGGCGGTGCTCGGTGCAATCCCCGCGGCCGGCCGCAAGAAGTGAGACATCGTCCATGACACTCAATCTGGTGACCCTGAACGAACCGGCCTCGCCGGCCGCCGAGGCGTACCGCCGCCTGCGGGTGAACCTGTCCGCGGAGCGCGAGCTGCCCCTGCGCACCATCCTGGTCGTCGCGGCGGACAGCGCGGCGGACAAGGACAGCGTGGCCGCCAACCTGGCCGTGACGTATGCGCGCGTGGGCAAGCAGGTCATCCTGGCGGACTGCGACCTCCGCCGGCCGCGGCAGCACACCCTGTTCGGCGCGGCAAACGACGCGGGCGTGACGACCGCGCTGGCCGACGAGGCCGCGCCCCTGCCGTTGCAGGAGACGCCCGTGGCCGGGCTGCGGCTGCTGACGAGCGGGCCGGGCGTGGAGGTGCCGTCCGACCTGCTGGCCTCGCCCGCGATGGCGCGGCTGATGGATCGGCTGTGCGAGGAGGCGGATGTTGTGCTGCTGGATGCGCCGCCCGTGGCCCTCGCCACCGACGCCACCGAGCTGGCGAGCCAGGTGGACGGCGTGCTGCTGACCGTGACCGCCGGGCAGACGAAGCGGGATGCGGCCCAGCGCGCCCGACAACTGCTGGAACAGGTCGGCGCGCGCATCGTGGGCGCGGTGCTCGTGAATGTGCCGCAGGACGCCGCGCTGCGGAAATATGCGGCGGGCTGAGCCATCCGGCGCGGGCGATCAGGGGGCGGGTTGGCGAACAATCCGCCCTTTTACGTTCGAGGAGTGACGACGCGATGAAGAACATCATGGTGACGGGCGGCGCAGGGTTCATCGGCTCGAACTTCGTGCGCTACATGCTGAACCGCTATCCCGACTATCGGATCCTGGTCTACGACAAGCTGACCTATGCGGGCAACCCGGATAACCTGCTCGACGTGGCCGACGATCCGCGCTATGCGTTCGTCAAGGGCGATATCTGCGACGCCGAGGCCGTCATCGCCGCGCTGCGCGAGCACAACATCGACACCATCGTCAATTTCGCGGCGGAAACCCACGTCGATCGGTCGATCATGGACCCGGACGCCTTCATCCGCACCGACGTCTACGGGACCTATGTGCTGCTCGAGGCCGCGCGCCAGCTCGGGCTGGAGCGCTATCACCAGATCAGCACCGACGAGGTGTACGGCCACATCCACGGCGACCACCGCTCGCTGGAGACCGACCCGGTCGCCCCGCGCAGCCCCTATGCGGCCAGCAAGACCAGCGGCGACCTGCTGGCGGTCGCCTATCACGTCACCTATGGCCTGCCCGTCACCATCACGCGGGGGGCCAACAACATCGGGCCGTACCAATACCCCGAAAAGGTCGTGCCGCTTTTTGTAACCAACGCCATTGACAATCTGCCGCTGCCCGTGTACGGTGACGGCAAGCAGCGCCGCGATTATCAGTATGTGCTAGATCACTGCGAGGGCGTCGACGCCGTGCTCCAGCGCGGCGCGCTCGGCGAAATCTACAACATCGGCACCGGCGGCGAGATGGAGAACCTGGCGATGGTGGAGATCCTGTTGGATGAGCTGGGCAAGCCGCGCAGCCTGATCCAGCATGTCGAGGATCGCCCCGGCCACGACCGGCGCTACTGTCTGAACGTCGATAAGCTGCGCGGCCTCGGCTGGCAGCCGCGCCACACGCACGAGGAGGCCATCCGCAAGACGGTGCGCTGGTATGTCGAGAACGAATGGTGGTGGCGCAAGATCAAGTCCGGCGAGTTCAAGGAGTACTATCGCCGCCTGTATGGCGACCGCAAGGTGATCGCCCCAGCCTGAGCGACTGTTTAAAAAGTCCCCTGGCGACTGAAGTCACGGCCACCATTGCGAAGTCTGCCTGCGCAGACTTAAGCCCGAAAGTCTCCGCAGGGAGACTTGGTAAAGGTGGCAGTGGTTTCAACCGCTCGTTCCGGACTTTTTAGATAGTCCCTGAGGGGCTCCGCTGTGTCCGAGGAGGCGTAGATGCACGGCCATAGCACGCTAGTGAAGATGTACGGCGATATGATGGTGTTTTCGGGGACGGCCAACCGCCGGCTGGCCGAGGAGGTTGCCGCCTGTCTGCACGAGCCGTTGGGCGAGGCCGACATCCAGCGTTTCCCGAACAGCAATACGTTCGTGCGCCTGCACCAGAGCGTGCGCGCAAAGGATGTGTTCCTGATCCAGCCCACGTCGGCGCCCGTCAACGACCGCCTGATGGAGCTGCTCATCTTCATCGACACGCTGCGCCGCGATTCGGCGGGGCGCATCACCGCGGTCGTGCCCTATTACGGCTACGGCCGGACCGACAAGAAGGATCAGCCGCGCGTGCCGATCACCGCGCGCCTCGTCGCCGATTTGATCGACGTGGCAGGCGCGGATCGGCTGCTGACGCTGGATCTGCACGCCAAGCAGATCCAGGGCTTTTTCTCCATCCCGTGCGACGAGCTGCCGGCGCTGGATCTGTTCGTGGATTATTTCAAGAGGACTTCGCTGACGAACACCGTGGTCCTGTCGCCGGATATCGGCGCGCTGCGCCGGGCGCGCAACTTTGCGGAGCGGCTCGATCTGCCGCTCGCGGTCATCGAGAAGCGCCGCACCGCGGACGGCGGCCGCACCGAGATCTTCAACCTGATCGGCGATGTGCGCGGCAAGAACGTCATCCTGGTGGACGACGAGATCGACACCGCGGGCACGCTGACGAAGGCCGCGGACTTCGCGCGCGCGGAGGGCGCGCTCGATGTCGTGGCCTGTGCGACGCACGCGATCTTCTCGGAGCCCGCGCCCGACCGCATCCGCGAGAGCGTGTTGAGCGCGGTCGTCGTGACCGACACGGTGGCGCTGACGCCGGAACAACGCAGGCGTTGCGGCGACAAGATCCGGGTGATCCCGGTCGCGCCCCTCCTGGCGGAGGTGATCCGCCGCATCCACACGGGGCGGTCGGTCGGGGAACTGTTCGACGAATGATGGCGCTCCGCCTGTCCGGGGCGCAAACGGTACGAAGGTGTTAGCAAGATGTTCAAGAATCTGGCAAAGAAAGTCTTCGGCGATCCGAGCGAGCGCGAGGCCAGGCGGCTGACGCCCCTGGTGGAGCGCATCAACGCGCTGGAGCCGGAGTTCGAGCGGATGAGCGATGAGCAGTTGGCCGCGCAGACGGACGAGTTCCGCGCGGCGATCGCCGCGCGCGTCGGCACCCTGCGCGATGAGCTGGAGGAGGCGCGGGCTGCCTGGCTCCAGGAGTCGGACAGCGGCATGCAGACCCAGCTTCGGCTGGAGGTGGATCGGCTGCGCAAGGAGCTGCGCCAGGCCGAGGCGGCCGCGATGGAGGAGGCGCTGCCGCGCGCCTTTGCCGCGGTCCGCGAGGCCGCCCGGCGGACGCTCGGCATGCGCCACTTCGACGTCCAGCTCATCGGCGGCATCGTGTTGCACCAGGGCAAGATCGCCGAGATGAAGACCGGCGAGGGCAAGACCCTGGTCGCGACCCTGCCGCTCTATCTCAACGCGCTGACCGGCCGCGGCGCGCACCTGGTCACGCCCAACGACTACCTGTCCAAATACGGCGTGCAGTGGATGGGGCCGGTCTATCACAAGCTCGGCGTCAGCGTGGGCGTCATCCAGTCCGCCGCGGCCAACCCAGATCTGGGCTCGTTCGTGTTCGACCCGGAGTATCCCGCGGCCGATGACCGCTATCTGAACCTGCGGCCGGTCAGCCGGCGCGAGGCGTATCAGGCCGACATCACCTACGGCACGAACAACGAATTCGGGTTCGACTATCTGCGCGACAACATGGTGCACGACCTGTCGGAGTGCGTCCAGCGCGAGCTGCACTACGCCATCGTGGACGAGGTGGACAACATTCTGATCGACGAGGCGCGCACGCCGCTGATCATCTCCGGCCAGGCCCAGGAGTCGTCCGACCTCTACGCCAAGTTCGCCCAGGTCGTGCGCCGGCTGACGCCGGAGGCGCACTACAAGGTGGACGAGAAGGATCGCATCGTCACGCTGACCGACGAGGGCATCGCGCGCATCGAGCAGATCCTGGGACTGGTCTCGGGCCAGAGCCTCTACGACGCCGAGCACTACGAGATGACGCCGTATCTCGACAACGCGCTGCGCGCCCACGTCCTGTATCACCTGGATCGCGACTATATCGTCAAGGCCGGCGAGGTCATCATCGTGGACGAGTTCACGGGCCGCCTGATGTACGGCCGGCGCTTCTCCGAGGGCCTGCACCAGGCCATCGAGGCGAAGGAGGGCGTGCGCGTGCAGCGGGAGTCGCTGACGCTGGCGACCATCACCTTCCAGAACTACTTCCGCATGTACGAGAAGCTCGCCGGCATGACCGGCACCGCGCTGACCGAGGCGGAGGAGTTCGGCAAGATCTACAACCTGGACGTGGTGGCGATCCCGACGCATCGGCCGGTGATCCGCGAGGACATGGCCGACCAGGTCTACAAGACGCAGCGGGCCAAGTTCAAGGCCGTGGTGGACGAGATCGCGGCGTGCCGTGAGAGCGGCCAGCCCGTGCTGGTGGGCACGGTCGCCATCGAGACCTCCGAGATGCTGTCCGACCTGCTCAAGCGCCGGGGCGTGCCGCACAATGTGCTGAACGCCAAGCAGCACGAGCGGGAGGCCGGCATCATCGCCCAGGCGGGCCGGTCGGGCATGGTGACGATTGCGACAAACATGGCCGGCCGCGGGGTGGACATCCTGCTCGGCGGCAACCCGGAGGGCATGGCGCGCGAGCGCCTCCGCAAGGAGGATGTGGATCTTGCCAGCCTGAGCGAGGACGACCCGACCTGGCAGGCGGCCCTGGCGGAGGCCCGGGCCGAGGTGGAGCGGGATCGCCAGACGGTGCTGGCCGCGGGCGGGCTGCATGTCGTCGGCACCGAGCGCCACGAGGCGCGGCGCATCGACAACCAGTTGCGCGGCCGCGCGGGCCGCCAGGGCGACCCTGGCTCGTCGCGCTTCTTCATCTCGCTCGAGGACGACCTGATGCGCCGCTTCGGTGGGCAGAGCGTCGCGGGCGTGATGGAGCGCCTGGGGCTGGAGGAGGATGTGCCCATCGAGCACAACATGGTCAGCAAGGCCATCGCCAGCGCGCAGGTGCGCGTCGAGGGGTACAACTTCGACATCCGCAAGCACGTCCTGGAATACGACGATGTCGTGAACCGGCAGCGCGAGGTCATCTACAACCAGCGCCGCCAGATCATGAGCGAGCCGACCATGCGGCCGACCATCCTCGGCATGGTGGAGGATGAGCTGCGCGGCCTGGTGGACAGCTTCACGAAGGAGCAGGATCGCCGCGAGTGGGATCTGGATGCGCTGGCGAGCGAGATCCTGAAGATCATGCCGCTGCCGGAGAGCGAGGATCTCGACGCCTGGCGGGCCATGAATGCGGGCGACCTGGCCGACCACCTCGTGGATCTGGCGCAGGCCGCCTACGATGAGCGCGAGCGCGTGATGGGCGCGGAGGCGATGCGCCAGATCGAGCGGCTGCTGATGTTGCGGGCGGTGGATGGCCGCTGGGTGCGACATCTGACCGACCTGGACGAGCTGCGCGAGGGCATCGGGCTGCGCGCGATCGCGCAGCAGGACCCGCTGGTCGCCTACAAGAAGGAGGCGCACGAGATGTATCAGGAGTTCGTCTCCTCCATCGCGCACGACCTCGTCTATGCGATCTACCATGCGCAGGTCATCACGCGGCCGCGGCTGCCCGTCCAGCGCATGCAGGTCAACCGCACGGACAGCGGCCCCAGCCAGCGCCAGCCGGTGCGCAGCGCCAAGAGCGAGCTGGGCCGCAACGACCCGTGCTGGTGCGGCAGCGGCAAGAAGTACAAGAACTGTCACATGCGCGCGGACCAGGGCCGCGAGATGGCGCCCGTCGCGCCGGGCGAGCCTGGCGCGACGCGACAGCCGGCGCCGGCGGCCGCGCCGGCCCGCGGGAACGCGGGCCCGAGCCGGCCCGGCGGCAAGCGAAACGGCCGCCGGTAGCCGGCGGCTCAGACGGGCCGATTCGGGCCGGTTCTCGCAGCAAGGATAGCCATGCCACCCAGACATCGCGATTGGATCTACCTGCCGCGCCAGGCAGACCTGGCCGCGCTCTTTGCCGGCGTCCGCAACATGGCGTGCGTGTCCGTCGTCGGGGTCAGCAACCTCGGCAAGTCGGCCACGATGCGCGCGCTGGCCGAGCCGCAGGTTCAGGCGCACTTTCTCGGCGAGGACGCCGCAAGCTATCTCTTCATCTACATCGACTTCAACCAGATGCTCGAGATGAGCGACCAGGCCTTCTACGAGCTGGTGTTGCGCCTCACCATCGACGCCCTCCGCCAGAACGGCGTCGATGTGGGGCTGTTGCGCCAGATCGAGAAGGCCTATACCGGCGTCATCGCGCCGGCGAGCGCGTTCGAGATCCCCCTCCGCTTTGCGCAGGCCATGTCGGCCCTCGGCGAGCAGCTGTCCCGCCGCGTCGTCTTCCTCTTCGACGAGGTGGACGAGCCGGTCGAGGGCATCGACAGCCGCGTGTTTCTGAACCTGCGCGCGCTGAAGGATCGCCATCATGACGAGCTGACCTACATCACCGCCACCAACCGCCTGCTCAACCACATCCGCTCCGACCCGGCGCTGATCGAGTTTGCCGAGCTGTTCGGCCACCAGATCCTCTATATCTCGCTGTTGCAGGAGGAGGAGATCTGCCGTTTCGTGGAGCGCTTTGCCAGCGAGGAGGGCGTCACGTTCAGCGACGGCGATATCGCCTTCATCCGAAGCTGGGGCGGCGGCCACCCGGTGCTCATGGAGACTGCCTGCCGCATCCTGGGGCTGGTGACGGGGCAGCCGGTGCGCGACGCCTCGCAGGAGTGGATCATCCATCGCCGCGCGGCGGAGATGCTGGCGCAGGATCTCAACCTGCAAGCCGAGAGCCGCAAGATCTGGAACAACCTGTCCGAGCGGGAGCAGGCCGCGCTGCTGACGGTCTGCGAGGGGGGCGAGGCCGCACAGCCCGAGCTGGATCTGCTGGTCGCCAAGCATCTGGTCAGGGTCAACGGCAGCGAGCGCTGGCTCTTCTGCCGCGCGTTCGAGGAGTTCGTGCAGCGCCAGCACGTCGCCCAGCGCCCCGGCCAGCAGGGCATCCGCGTCGACCCGGACAGCGGCGAGGTGTGGGTGGCGAACGTCCGCGCGCCGACGCTGACCAATCTGGAGTACCGGCTGTTGCTGCTGCTCTACGGGCGCATCGACAAGATCTGCACCAAGTACGAGGTGGTGGAGGCGGTCTGGGGCGATGACTACATCGGCGAGGTGGACGACGCGCGCATCGAGAAGCTCGTCAGCCGCCTGCGCCAGAAGCTCGAGCCGGACCCTGCCAACCCGAAGTATCTGTTCACCGTGCGCGGGCGGGGCTATCGGCTGGTGGATAGCTGATGCGCGGCTTGTCAGCCCGCCGTCCGCCGGCTGTCAAGTACGCCCGCGCGGCAATGGTATAATAGGCTCGTACCGGCATCTGCGAAATTCGATCCGATCACAGGAGGACACTTACATGGCTTCTTTGCTCGAAAAAGTCAACACGCTGATCTCGGCCAACCTGCACTGGATGGTTGACCAGGCGCTCAAACAGAATTCGATTGCCGTCATCAACCAGTATATCCGCGAGGTGGAGGACAACCTGGCCGACCTGACCGAGGCGACCGTCACCGTGGGCGGCAACGTCAAGACCATCCGCCGGAAATATGAGGAGCTCCAGGCGAAGTCCGCGGAGCTGGATCGCAACATCGACCTGTTCCTGCGCGAGGGCCGCGAGGATCTGGCGCGCGCCGCGCAGAGCAAGTACAACTCCACGCAGCGCCTGGTCGAGACCTACGCCAGCCAGATCGAGCAGATGCAGCGCGAGTATCAGTCGCTGCTCGATGCGCGGCTCAAGCTGGAAGCCAAGCTGACGACCATCAAGCAGGAGCGCGAGGAGCTCCAGGCCCTGCTCGACCTGGCAAAGTCGAAGGAGATCACCGCGAAGACCATCAAGTCGCTGGACGACCTGGCCGGCGTGGGCGACGCGGACGTGGCGCGCATCGCCGACTCGATCCGCCAGCGGTTGGATCGCGCCTCCGCGGAGAGCGAGATGCGCGCGGCCAGCCTCGACAAGCAGATGGACGAGATCCTGGATCGCGGCGAGCTCGACGCGCAACTGGCGGCCCGCAAGTCCCGCCTGGGGCTGGAGCGCGGCGCGGCCGGGTGAGCGCCGCGTCCGTCGCGGACGCACGCGCGCTCGCGGCGGACGGGGTGGTAGGAGGAGCGTATGGCGTCCTTTCTGGAAAAAGTCCAGACTTTGATCAGCGCGGACCTCAATCGCCTGGTGGATCGGGCGCTGAGGAGCAACGAACCCGCGATCTTCCAGGGCCATATCCGCGAGCTCCAGGACATGCAGGCGCAACTGGCCGATCAGTTGGTCAAGGTGCGCGCTGAAATCACGCGGATGCGCCGACGCAGCGACGAGCAGCAGGCGCTGGTCGTCCAGCAGGATCTGGAGGTCGACAGCCTGCTGCGCGAGGGGCTGGAGGGCGACGCGCTGGCCGCGCAGGAGCGCCTGAACCAGAGCCGCCTGGCGGCCGCGCGGCAGTCCGAGCGGCTGGAGAGGCTGGAGGCGGAGTATGCGCAGCTCTCCGAGACCAAGGCGCAGCTCGACGCGCGCATCGAGGCCCTCGTGCGCAGCGAGCCGGATGTCGAGGGCCTGGTCGGGCTGGCGCGCGCCAAACAGCACGCCGCGGAAGCGATGCAGTCGCTCGAAGATCTCAGCGGGGCCGGCGACCCCGACGTGCTGCGGGTGGTGGATGCCATCCGCGACCGGCTGGCCGAGGCCGAGGCGCAGATCGCGCAGCTAGAGCAGCGCGGGCTGGCGCGCGGCGAAACCCCTGAGGTGCTTAAGCGTAAAGAACTAGAGGCGCAATTGGAGGCGCGCAAGGCCCGTCTGGGGTTGTAAGCCTGTTCGAGGGCTGTCCCGGCTGTGCTGGCCGGGCGGCTTTCCCGGAGAGGCGTTGAGCCTATCCGAACAATCGGCTCTGGCCGGTCCCCGACCGGGCCAGGGGGCGCGGCCAGGCCGGCCCCGGCATTTTCGGACGGGCTTTAAGGAGTGCATATGTCCCTGGCACCTGTGATTGGTACATTGGCCGGTGGCGTGATCGCCATCATCGTCGCGATCCTGCTCCTGGCCGCGCGCGGCGGCCGGCGGGCTCAGGCCGTGTTCTTCCTGGTGATCGGCTTCGCGCTCCTGGGCGTGGGCGGCGCGCTGGCCTGGCAGCAGTACGAGCCGGCGGCCGGCCCCGGCCCGCTCGTCGCCGCGCCGCGCGGGCCGGTCCAGGTGCGCGTGCTGGCCGCGCTGCCCGTCGAGCCGTGGGTGCGGGAGGCCGCGCGCGCGTTCAACGCGGCCGGCGTCAAGCAGGACGGTCAGCCGGTCGAGGTGCAGGTCATCGCGATGGATGGCCTGACCGCGCTCGGCAAGTTCGACCGCGATGAGTATGGCAGCCTCGGCAATCGCCCGCGCGCGGAGCTTTCCGCGCAGGAGCTGGAAGCCCTCGAAACCAACTTCCCGACCGTCTGGATCCCCGACAGCCGCTACCTGGTGGAGCTGGCCAACGCGGCCTACAAGGAGCGCATCGGCCGCGACGTCTTCCTGACCGACGGCGAATATCGCGCCCGGCCCATCGCCATCTCGCTGTTCGTCTGGGGCATCTATCAGAGCCGCGCGGACGTGCTGACCGCCAAGTACGGCGATATCAACTGGCAGACCATCCATGACGCCGCGACCGCGGCGGGCGGCTGGCCGGAGCTGGGCGGCGAGCCGGCCTGGGGCTTCTTCAAGCTGGTGGTGCCCAACCCGCGGCGCAACGTCGGCGGGCTGGCCGCGATGATCGCGGCCGCGGGCGAGTATTACGACCGGACCAACATCTCCGTGGCGGATGTCACCGCGCCGCAGTTCCAGCAGTGGCTCAAGGAGCTGATGGGCGCGCTGACCGATGTCAGCGGCGCGAGCGCCTACACCGCGGAGGACTTTGCCCTGTTCGGCTACTCCGCGGGCGACGGCGGACAGTTGCTGGAGAGCGACCTGCTCAACAGCATGGAGGGCATCCGCACCCGCTGGGCCGACCCGCTGGTCATCCGCTACCCCAAGTATGTGACCTGGTTCGACTTCCCCTACAGCATCTGGGTGGGGCCGGAGACGACCGCGGCGGAGAAGAACGCGGCCTTGCAGTTCCAGCAATATCTGCTGGGCGAGGCGCAGCAGGAGCTGGCCGTCGCGCAGGGCCTCCGCCCGGCGAACAGCGCGGTCAGCGTGACCCAGGGCGATACGCTCTTCAACCGGTGGCAGGCCCAGGGCGCGGAGGCGGTGGTCCCGCGCACGACGCGCATGGCATCGCCCAGCCGCGATGTGCTGCTGGCGCTGTTGCGTTGGTTCGATCTGAATGTCGGCAAGTAGCCCGGCGCGCCCCCGCTCCGCCAACGGGAGCGACGGGCAAGGAGTGTGGGAATGACCCGCCAACCGACAAGACAGTGCGCCGGCCCGGCCATCGTCCTTTTCGCGCTGTTCGTCCTGCTGCTCTGCGTCGTCCTGGGGTCGCTGATCGCGGTCGTCCTGAACGGCGGCCGCACGCAGCAGGCCGGCGGCGCCGCTGCGCCGGCCAGCGACCCGCGCAGCGCGGTGCTGACCGTCGCCTATTCGCCGGAGAAGGCCGCGCTGATGCGCACGCTGGCGGACGCCTTCAACGCGGAGGGGCAGCGCACGACGGATCAGCAGACGATGCGGGTCGCGCTGGTGGAGCTGACGTCGGAGGAGATGGTCAACCGGACGCTGGCCGGGGAGCAGACCTTCCAGGCGCTCACGCCGGATTCCTCGCTGTGGCTCGACCAGCTCAACCGCC
>MWBF01000021.1 GCA_002068935.1 Chloroflexi bacterium ADurb.Bin325 | reverse complement strand
CAGCGCGGCAATGTCGGTTATGAGCTGAACGCGCACGGGCCAGGCCAGGTTCTTATAGAACTGATCGCCCCGCCGAATATCGCGCCCCTTGATCTCGAAATCCTCCGGCTTGGCCCAGGGAAAGAACTGACGCTTCAGATCCACCACCTTCTGATCGAGCAACCGACATGCCGAGGCCGGGATGGAAAAAGCCGAAAGGACAAAAAACGGGGTGCGCCTGTCTTCCAGGCCGGTGCCGCTTTCATCGATGTAAAAAAGGAGCATCGCGTCGCCATCCTTGTGTCGCCGGATGAGTGTGTTGACGAAAAATAAGCGAAGCTGCGAAAGGGAGACTGTGCCTTCAGATCGCGGATATTGTATCATCAAGCGAGGCCGCGCCAAAAACGCTCGTGGCCAGGGCAGTTTCATGTTGCGCCAGGTGAACCCGCCTGGCAACTGAAGTTGCGGCTATCCTTGCGAAGTCTGCCTGCGCAGACTGGAAACTAACCGGCGTAGGCCGGTTTCGTAGGGGTAGCCGCAGTTTCAACTGCCAGGTGGAAGGCCCGATTGCAACCTGACTTCGCCCTGGGCCGTGGCCTGAAACACTTGTTTCTTGCCTCCTTTTATGTATAATATTGGCTGTGAGCAACCATCAGGTCAGCCCGGAGATCGCGCAGAAGCTCGACACGCTGCCCGAACGGCCGGGCGTCTACATCTACCGTTCCGCCGACGGCACGATCATCTACGTGGGCAAGGCTGTCGTCCTGCGCAACCGCGTGCGGTCGTATTTCCACGCGCACGTCGAGCCGCGCACGCGTCGCCTCGTGGCCGAGATCGCAGATCTGGAATGGATCGTCACCGACACCGAGCTCGAGGCCCTGATCCTCGAAAACGAGCTCATCAAGCGCCACCACCCGCGCTTCAACATCCGGCTGCGCGACGACAAGACCTACCCGTATATCAAGATCCACTGGCAGGACGACTTTCCCAAGGTGAGCATCGTCCGCCGCATGGAGCGCGACGGCGCGCGCTATTATGGCCCGTTCACGTCGGCCTATGCCGTGCGCCAGACGCTCGACGTGTTGCGCCGCGTCTTCCCCTACCGGGATTGCGACCGGGTGATCACGGGCCAGGACCCCAAGCCGTGCCTCTATTTCCACATCAAACGCTGCGCGGGGCCGTGCATCGGCGCGATCGACCGCGAGAGTTACCGCCAGATCATCGACAACCTGTGCGCCTTCCTCGAGGGCAACAGCGATGAGGTTCTGCAACATCTGACGGAGCGGATGCACGCGGCCGCGGACCAGCTTCAGTTCGAGCGCGCCGCGCAACTGCGCGACCAGATTCGCGCGGCCACCCAGATCATCGAGCGGCAGAAGGTCGTCAGCGGCCGACAGGAGGACGAGGATGTGATCGCCTTCGCCCGCGACGACCGCACCGGCGAGGCGTGCGTCCAGGTCTTCTTCATCCGCCGCGGCAAGCTGATCGGCCGCGAGAGCTTCATCCTGGACGGCACGACGGCCGACGCCAACGGCGAGCTCATCGGCGCGTTCGTCAAGCAGTTCTACGACGAGGCCGCGTTCGTCCCGCCGACGATCCTGCTCCAGAAGGATCTGGACGAGCGCCAGATCATCGAGCAGTGGCTGCGCGCGCGGCGCGGGAGCAAGGTGACGCTGAGCATCCCCAAGCGGGGCGCAAAGCGGGAGCTACTCCAGCTCGCGACCGATAACGCGACCACGACCCTGGCCGCGCTGCAAGCGCAGTGGCAGGCCGACACCAACCGCCAGACCCAGGCGCTCACCGAGCTCCAGGAGGCGCTGGGGCTGGACGCGCCGCCCGGCCGCATCGAATGCTTCGACATCTCCACCCTGCAGGGCACGCACACGGTCGGCAGCATGGTCGTGTTCGCCAAGGGCGTGCCCTCGAAGGGCGACTACCGGCGCTTCAACATCAAGGGCCGGGGCAACCTGGGCGAGCCGGACGACTACGCGGCCATGCGCGAGGCGCTGCGCCGGCGCTTCCGCCGCGCGGTCGAGGACGCGGTCGCCGACCCCGGCAGCAAGGCGCGCGCCTCGGCCGAGGCGTGGAAGCTGCTGCCCGACCTGCTGATCGTGGACGGCGGCAAGGGCCAGCTCGGCGTGGCGGTCGAGGTCCTGGCCGAGTACGAACTGACCGAGGTCGTGCCGGTGGTCGGCCTGGCCAAGCAGCGCGAGGAGCTGTTCCTGCCCGGCCGCAGCGACCCGATCCTGCTGCCCGCGGGGCAAGCGCTGTTCCTCGTCCAGCGCATCCGCGACGAGGCGCACCGCTTTGCGATCACCGCGCACCGCGCGCAGCGGGCCAGGGCCTCCGTCGCCTCCGAGCTGGACGCGGTGCCCGGCATCGGCCCTGAGCGGCGCAAGGCGCTGCTCAAGCATTTCGGCTCCCTGGAGGCGATCCGGGCCGCCACCGTCGAGGAGCTGGCCGCGACGCCGGGCATGACCCAGGCCGCGGCGCGGGCCGTGAGGGAGAACCTGTAACATGCTGGACGAGACGGAAGCCAGGGAGTTCTGGAACATCTTCAGGGACTCGCCGCTGTTCGCGGGGTGGAAGGGTGTCGAGCAGTATCTCAACCCGCGCCTGGAGCGCGAGACCTTTCTCGCGGGCCAGGCGATCTTCTCCCGGCAGGAGACCGCGGACTGTCTGTACCTGATCGTCCACGGCGTCGTCGTGCAGTCGCTCAAACACGGCCGCCTGGAGTGGCTGCGCCGCCGCCTCAACCCCGGCGACTACTTCGGCCAGCATGCGCTTTTCGGCGACCGGCACTTTTCAGACACCGTCGCCGAGACCGAGGTGGTGCTCTGCAAGATGTCGGCCGGCGACCTGCGCGTGGCCCTGGAACGCAACCCCGAGCTGCACGAGATCCTGTTGCAGGAGAAACGGGCCGGCCGGCTGCGCGCGATGCCGCTCCTCCGCTCGCTCGACGACATGGAGGTGAGGCGGATCGCGCCGCTGATGGAGGAGGTCAGCCTCGACCGCGGGGCGAGCGTGCCGCTGCAAAAAGAGGGCCTGTGGCTGATCGACTTCGGGCAGATCACGGTGGCCGGGCCGGCCAGCTTCGATCAGTCCGGCTGGCGGCTGACCGCGGGGAACTTCTTCGTCTCGGTCGATGTGGGCCGGGCCGCGCAGCGCGCCGCGACCCACGCGACCGCCCATCTGCCCAGCCGCCTGTTCTATCTGCCGACGGAGCACTTCAACCGCCTGCTGAGGGCTTTCTCGGACGTGCGGCAACTGTCCGCCGCGAGGCTGGACATCGCCGAGGAGCTGGCGAAGGTCGAGCTGTTCCAGTCGTCGGATCTGACCGACAAACACAGACAGCACCTGGCGCAGTTCTGCGGCTGGGGGTTTGTCCCCGACCAGCAGAACATCACCACCCAGGGCGCGCTGGGCCACAGCTTCGTGATCATCCGCGATGGCCTGGCCGTGGTCACGAACTTCGATGAGCAGGGCCGGGCGCGGCCGATGAGCTATTTCCGGCCCGGCGAATCTTACGGCGAGACCTCGCTGTTGAGCGGCAAGGCACGCGATGTCACCGTGCGCGGCGCGGTTGCGCCGGCCCAGGATGGGCAGACGGCGCTCAACGGGGCGGACGTGATCACCCTGGATCGGCGAGACCTGCTGGCGGCCTTCGAGGAACAGCCAACCTTGTGGGACAACAGGATCAAGCTCTTCAAGAGTTTCAGCCATGCCAAGGAGATCAAGCGGCGCTACGACTGGCAGAGGGAGGACGAGCAGATCATCTGGGACGGCCGGGGGCATCGCTTCTGGCTGGCGTTTCCCGCGGCCGCGCCGATCCTGCTGGCGCTGCTGCCCCTGGCGCTCATCTGGCTGAGCTCCTCCGCGCTGGCCGGGACCACATTGGTCATCTGGCTCCTGTGGCTGGGCATGCTGGCGCTGGTCGAGGTCTGGCTCTTCGTCAACTACTACGATGATCATTATGTCGTCACCAACCATCGTGTGACGCGCTACGACCGCGATCTGCTGGCCCTCTCCGAGGCCCTCATGGAAGCGCCCATCGAGATGGTGCAGGATGTCACCATCCAGGCCGGCTTCTGGGGACGGTTCTTCGACTGGGGCGATGTGACCATCCGCACGGCCGCCAAGGTCGGCGCGATCGTCTTCGCCCACGCCCCGCAGCCCGACGAGGTCAAACAGCACATTCTGACCGAGAAGGCCCAGGCCGTGGCCGCGGTGCGCGGCCATCAGAGGGAGGTCTTGCGCCGGCTGCTCATCTCGCAGCTACGGGTCGCGCTGCCGATCCCGGAGCGCCAGCGCGCGCTGGGCGACCAGGCGCCCGCGGCGGCGGGGTCGATCGGCCGGCCGGGGCGTTGCAAGCCCCGCCGACCGCGCTGACGGCTTCACAGACCGCGCTGCCCCGCCGCATCCTGCGCTGGCTCGCCAGGCCGCTGCCAGCACGCCTGCGCAAGGCGCTCCAGCTCAGCGCGCCGGCCCCGGCCCAGCCGCTTTCCGGCGCAAGCATCTGGCGCAAGCACCCCATCGCCCTGGTCAAGCGCGCCTGGCTGCCCCTGCTGACGATCGTGCTGCTGTTGTTCTTCTTCTTCAAGCTGGAGCCAATCGCCGGCCTGTTTGGGCTGGCGCAGCCGACCGACCTGCTCCTGCTGTGGCTGTTCCTGTTCGCGGTGTCGGCCATCGTCCTGTGGTGGCAGATCGCGGATTATCGCAACGACATCTACGTGCTGACGGACGACAAGATCATCGACATCGAGATGAAGCCGCTGGGCCTGGACTACAAGCGCCGCGAGGGCAGCCTGGAGCGCGTCCAGTCGGTGGACTTCAAGCGGCTGGGGGCCATCTCGGTGCTCCTGAACTACGGGACCGTCACCATCCGCACCGCGGCCGCGGACGAAGGCTACGACTTCGTTATGGTGAGCAACCCCAAACATGTCCAGGAGGTGATCTTCCAGAAGCTGGCCGCGCTGCGGCAGCGCCAGGAGACCCGAATGGCCGCCGACCGCCAGCAGGAGCTGCTGGAGGGGCTGCAAGTCTACAGCGACCTCCAGGGGATGATGGAGCGGCCCGGCAGCAAGGCCCGGTTCTGAGCGGATTGGGCGCCGTGGTATCGCAGCCGGGGATGCCCGGCGGTTGAAACCGCGGCCGGGGATGCCCGGCGGTTGAAACCGCTGCCACAGGGTTGCTGTGCAACCCGGCGAAACCGGCCTGCGCCGGTTATTCTCCGGTCTACGCAGGCGCCTGGCAATGATAGCCGCAACTTCAGTTGCCGGGAAACTTTTCAACCGGCCCCGCAGCAATCCTCGACCTACCCCTTCGGCCGATTGCGCGCCCGCCGGCGCAGCCCCTTGATGAGCCACACGAGCAGCGCGATCGGGATGGCGAGCAGGATCAGCACCGGCAGGATCACCACCACCAGCCAGATCAGCGTATCGATCAGGTCTTGGAGCGTGTTCACCAGCGCGCGGCCGGCCTCCTTCAGGGTTTCGAGGGGCCGCCAGCCCGGCGTCACCACCGGCTTTGCCAGCGCGTCGGGGATGAGTTCCAGGTTGATGGTCGCCAGGGCGGTCATGGTGCTCAGATACTGCATCCGCCCCTTCAGCCGCTCGATCTCCCCGCGGATGGAGGTCAGCTCGCGGTAGACCGTCAGGACGTCCTCGGCTTTTTGGGTCTTCTCGCGCACCTCGGTCAGCAGCTCGCGCAGCTCCCGCTCCGTGGCCTCCAGGTTGGTGAGCTGCGCGGTCAGGTCGGTGAACTCCTCGGTGACATCCTGGTTGTTGACGTTGTCCTGGTTCACGCGCACCGCCAACGCCCTGAGCGCGGCCAGCGCGTCGTCCAGCCTGTCCGCGGGCACGCGGACGGTCATGCGGCTGCGCATCTGCTCGCCGTCGCGCCAGGCGCTGGCGTCGGCGACATAGCCGCCCATGCCGTTCACCATGTCGATGACGGCCTGCTGCGTCTGCGCGGCGTCGGTCACGACAAGCTTGAGATCGGCCGTGCGGATGATCATGCGCCGGGCGTCGCCGGCCAGGGCGCTGCCGCCCTGCGCGGAGGCGACCTCGCGCGGCGCCTCCATCGGGGCCGGGGCGGCTTCGGACGATGCATCCATCCCCCGCGACGCCGCGGGCGCGCCGCATCCGGCGGCCGTGACCAGAAGTACGAACAACATGATTCCGATAAGAAGCTTGCGGAACATATCCCCTCCTGATCTTGCGATGGCCGTTCGGGCAATCATCTCCGAGACGCTTATGCGCCTGGCCGTGTTCCAGCCCGCGCTAAATGATCGCGGGTCGCGCCTACCACCCGAACGCCAGCCGGTTGATCAGGCGCTCCGGCAGTTGCGCGGCCCGCATGTGCGCCTGCGTGACCTCGATCGGGTATGCCACGCGGCGGGCCTCCCACGTCTCGGCCTCGGTGTCCAGGATCGCGTAGGCCGACCGGGGATCGTTGTCGCGCGGCTGGCCCACGCTGCCGGGGTTCAGGATGATGCGCCAGCCGCCGCCCAGCGCGATCCGCCGGCCAAACACGGGCGCGAGCGAGCGCACCTTGCGCTCCGTCTCCGGCTGCTGCACGTACAGCATCGGGATGTGCGTGTGGCCCACCAGACAGAAGGCGGTCGCAAAGCTGGCGTAGTTGGCCGCCGCGGTCGCGGGATAGAGGATGTACTCCCAGACCGGGTCGCGCGGGCTGCCGTGCGTCAGCGTAAACGCGCCCTGCACGAGCGGCTGAGCGGGCAGGCTGCCCAGCCAGGCCATGTTCTCCGCGCTGAGCTGCTCGCGCGTCCAGAGGACCGCGCGCTTGGCGACCGGGTTGAAGTCCTCCACATCCATGCGGCTCAGCGCGGCCCAGTCATGGTTGCCCACGACCGCGATCGCGCCGAGCTCGCGGATGCGGGTGACGCATTCGTTCGGCTCCGGGCCGTAGCCCACCGAATCGCCCAGGCACCAGACCGCGTCATAGTCGCCCTGCGCATCGGCCAGCACGGCTTCAAGCGCGGCCAGGTTGGCATGGACGTCCGAGATGACCAACACACGCATGCACGATACTCCTGAAATCGAATGGGCTTCGGCTATGTTATCACAGCTTGCGTCCAATGCAGAACACGGGCCGGGCTGAGCGCCCGCGCCCGATAAGGCGCTGGGGCCGGTCTCTGACCGTGCCCCCTCCCGGCTGAAGGCATCCTGAGCGGAGGCATCCTGAGCGGAGGCCACACGCAGTGTGGCCGCAGTCGAAGGAGCCGAAGCCGCCCCGCGCCCGATAAGGCGCTGAAGCGCCCACTACGAACGGAACTGGTTGGTAGTAGGCGCTTTAGCGCCCCGCGCCCCGCGCGCGGCTTTCGGCGGAGCGGCCTTAATCTTGGTCTGCGCCCTCAATCTTGGTATAATAGCCGTCGATCATGCAGACGGAACCGTGGACCATCATAACAAACAGCGCCGCAGACACGCGGGCGCTCGCCGCGCGCCTGGGCCGCGAGCTCGCCGCCGCGCGGCCCGAGGCGGGCGCAGTGCTGGCGCTGTCGGGCGACCTGGGCGCGGGCAAGACCACCTTCGTGCAGGGGCTTGCGTGCGGGCTCGGCATTGCCGCGGCCATCACCAGCCCCACCTTCATCCTGGTCAACCGCTACCGCCTGCCCGACGGCCGACGCCTCCATCACGCGGACTGCTACCGGCTGAAGGATGCGCCGCTGGAGATGTGGGACATCGGGCTGGACGACCTGCTGACCGGCGAGGACATCGTCGTCATCGAATGGGCCGACCGCATCCCCGGCCTGCTGCCGCCCGACCATCTGGAGGTCGCCTTCGGCTACGTGGACGACGCGCGGCGCAGCCTCACATTTGCGCCCCACGGCGCGGCCTGGGCCGCGTCGCTGGCGCGCCTGCAAGCAGCCGTCGCAGCCGGGCTGGCGGAGATGCTCGATGCTCCTTGCCATTGACACGTCCACGCGACAGGCGGGCATCGCGCTCTACGACGGCGACCGGGGGCTGCTGGCCGAATACAACTGGCTCTCGGCCAACCGCCATACCGAGGAACTGCTGCCCGCGATCGCCCAGATGTTGGAGCGGGCGGAGGTCGCGCCGGGCCGCCTGGCCGCGGTCGGCGTCGCCATCGGCCCCGGCTCCTTCACCGGCCTGCGCGTGGGGCTGGCCGCGGCCAAGGGGCTGGCGCTGGCGCGGGGCCTCAAGCTGGTAGGCGTCTCAACCCTCGACTTCACCGCCTACCCGCACCAGGCCCAGGCCCGGCCCGTCATCGCGCTGGTGCAGGCCGGCCGCGGGCGCGTCTGCTGGGCGCGCTACGAGCACGGGCCGGCCGGCTGGGCCGCGTCGGCCCCCTATACCCTGGCGACCCTCCCCGCGCTGGCCGCGGCCGTCGCGGAGCCGGTCGTCTTTGTCGGCGAGCTGAGCCAGGCCGACCGGCAGGCGCTGGCCGACCAGCTCGGCCCGGCCCGCGGCGAGTTCCTGCCCCCGGCGCTCTCCGCGCGCCGCGCCGCGTGTCTGGCCGAGCTGGCCTGGGCGCATCACGCGGCCGGCCGCTGGGCCGACCCTGCGACGCTCAGCCCTCTCTATATGCAGCAGCCGGACGGGAGCGTCACGCCGGCCGCCGCATCGGCATGACGGACGGTCCATGACGCTGCCCTGCATCACACCGATGACCCTTGCGGATCTGGACGACATCATGCCGCTGGAACGCCGCGTGTTCAAGGATCCCTGGACGCGGCGCATGTATCACACGGATCTGACCGACAACTACATGGCGACGTATCTCGTGCTGCGGCCCGACCCTCAGGGCGAGCCGCAGCCGCGCCTGCCGCGCATCCTGGGCTGGGGCGGCTTCTGGCTGATGGTCGACGAGGCGCACATCTCGACCATTGCCGCGCACCCGGACTGGCGCGGCTGCGGGCTGGGCCAGTGGCTCATGGTGGCCCTCATGTGGGCCGCACAGGAGCGCGGCGCGCTGCACTCGACCCTGGAGGTGCGCGTCAGCAACACGCCGGCCCGGATGCTCTACGAGAAGCTCGGCTATGGGGTGACGGGCCAGCGCCGGCGCTACTACCGCGATGGCGAGGACGGCCTGATCATGACGACCCCGCCGCTGGCCGACGCCGCGCTTCAGGCCCGCCTGGCCGCCGCGTACGCCGATGCGCTGGCCCGCGCGGCCGGCTGCATCGCCGACCCGCCGGGGCCAGCGGCATAGACGCCGCGATCTGACGAAAGATTTCCGGCAGGCCGGACGCCTGCCGTTAGAACGAAAAAACGGACTGCACAGATTGAACGAAGGAGGTTCTGGTTGGCGGACTCACCTCTGCGCGTCATCGCGCTGGGCGGCTTCGGAGAAATCGGGAAAAACCTGCTGGCGCTGGAATACGAGGACGACATCCTCATCATCGACGCGGGCCTGATGTTCCCGGAAAGCGACATGCTGGGCATCGACCTGGTGTACCCGGATATCACTTATTTGACCCAACGCGCCGACCGGCTGCAAGCGGTCATCCTGACGCACGGCCACGAAGATCATATCGGCGCGCTGCCCTATCTGCTCAAGTATCTCGATGTGCCGGTCTATGCGACCGCGCTGACGCGCGGGCTGGCCGAAATCAAGCTCAAGGAGGCGGGGCTGCTGGAAGATAGCGAGCTGCACACCATCACCCCCGCCGACGTGCTCGAGCTCGGCTGCTTCCGCGTCGAGTTCTTCCACGTCTGTCACAGCATCCCGGATGCGGTCGGCGTCATCATCAACACGCCGATCGGCGCGGTCGTCCACGCGACCGATTTCAAGTTCGACCAGGAGCCGGTGGACGGCAAGCTGACGGAGGTGGACAAGCTGCGCCGGGTGGGCGACCAGGGCGTGCTGCTGCTGATGTCGGACTCGACCAACGCGGACAGCCCCGGCTTCACGCCCTCCGAGCAACAGATCAACGCCACCCTGCAAGATGTCATGGCCGCGGCGCCGGGCCGCATCATCATCGCAACCTTCGCATCCAACATCTCGCGCATCCAGCAGGTGCTCAACATCGCGCGGCAGAACAACCGCCGCGTCGGCGTCATCGGCCGCAGCATGGTCAACAACGTGCGCATGGCCGCGGCCCTGGGCTATCTCGACACGCCCTACGAAGAGCTGCTCGGCACATCGGAGATGAACAACCTGCCGCCGGAGCAGGTGGTCATCGTCTGCACGGGCAGCCAGGGGGAGCCGAGCGCGGTGCTCGCCCGGCTGGCCGCCAACGAACACGCACAGCTACAGATCCAGGCCGGCGACACCGTGGTGCTCTCCGCGACGCCCATCCCCGGCAACGAGGAGCTGGTCAACCGCATCATCAACGACCTGTTCCGGCTGGGCGCGGACGTGATCTACTCGGATCTGAGCGATGTCCACGTGTCGGGCCACGGCAGCCAGGAAGACCTGAAGCTCATGCTGGCGCTGACCCGGCCGCGCTTCTTCGTGCCCATGCACGGCGAATACCGCCATCTCGTGCTGCACGCGCGGCTCGCGCGCGCGGCCGGCATCCCCGCGGAGAACATGCTGATCGTGGAGAGCGGCGGGGTGATCGAGGTATGGCCCGACCGCATCGCGCTGGGCGAAAAGATCAACGGCGGGTACGTCCTGGTGGACGGCCTGAGCGTGGGCGACATCGGCGCCGCGGTGCTGCGCGACCGCAAGCACCTGTCGCGCGATGGCTTCCTGGTCGCGATGGTGGCGATCGACCGCGCCACCGGCGACGTGGTGGCCGACCCGGAGATCCTGACGCGCGGCTTCGTCTACGTGGCCGAATCCGAGGAGCTGATCGAGGGCGCAAAGGATCGGATGTGGCAGGTGTTGCGCACGCCGGGCGCGGCCTCGTCCGCGCGCAACAAGATCAAGGATGTGCTGAGCCAGTACTGCTACAACCGGACGGGCCGCCGGCCGCTGATCCTGCCGCTGGTGCTGGAGGTGTAGGCGCGGGCCGCGCGCGACGGTTGACAAGAGCCGCGCCAGGCGGCACAATAGGCTAACGGAGCCACCACACGGAGGAGCACGACAATGTCTGTCATGCGCAGCGTCCTGATCGCCCTGTCGCACAACAAGGTTCTGCAAGGCTCGATCATGCGCGTGCCGGCCGCGCGGGGCATGGCGCGGCGCTTCGTCTCCGGCGAGACCCTGGCCGACGCCATCGCCGCGGTGCAGGCGCTCAACGCGCAGGGGCTGCTCGCCACGCTCGACCACCTGGGCGAGAACGTCACCGACGAGCCGGAGGCCAGCGCGGCCGCGGACGAGTACCTGGCCGCGCTGGAGGCCATCCACGCCGCCGGCGCGCAGACCAACATCTCCGTCAAGCTGACGCAGATGGGGCTGGCGCTGAGCGACGAGCTCTGTTATCGCAACACCGACCGCATCGTGCGTCGGGCCGCGGAGCTGGGCAACTTCGTGCGCATCGACATGGAGGGCTCGCCCTACACCGCGCGGACGCTGGCGCTCTACCGGCGGCTGCGCCAGCGCCACGCCAACGTCGGCGTCGTCGTGCAGGCCTATCTGCACCGGACCCAGTCCGATGTCGAGGCGCTGATCGCGGAGGGCTGCGGCCACTTCCGGCTGTGCAAGGGCGCATACGACGAGCCGGCGGACATCGCCTATCATGCGCCGCAGCGCGTGACCCAGGCGCTCAACGCGCTCGTGCGCACCTGTCTGGAGCCGGCGGCCCGCGCCAGGGGCGCGTACGCCGCGGTCGCGTCGCACGACGAGGAGGTCATCAACTTCACGCGCGCCTATGCCCACGGGCACGACATCCCCGCGGACGCCTACGAGTTCCAGATGCTCTACGGCGTCCGCCGGGAGCTACAGGCCCGGCTGGTGCGCCTGGGCCACCGGGTGCGCATCTACGTGCCCTACGGCGCGCACTGGTATCCGTACTATATGCGCCGCCTGGCCGAGCGGCCCGCCAATCTGCTCTTCTTCCTGCGCGCATTCGTGGGGAATTGAAGAAGGAAGATTGAAGAAGGAAGAAGGAAGGTTGAGGGGAGGATGCCGGCCGGCGCATATAGCGCGACGTCGGCGCGCAACCGGGGTTAAGCCCAGTATGGCTGGAACACGAAGATTCGCTAATCTTCAGTCTTCCATCTTCAATCTTCCATCTTCCATCTTCCATCGGAGGGAACATGACCGACCGACCACTCCAGGGCAAATGGGCCCTGATCCTGGGCGCTTCGAGCGGCTTCGGCGCCGCGACGGGCCGCGCCCTCGCCGCCGCCGGCATGAACATCGCCGGCGTCCACCTGGATCTGCGGGGGACGCTGCCCGCGGCCAAGGCCGTCATCGCGGAGATCGAGGCGCTCGGCGTCCAGACGTACTTCGTCAACACCAACGCGGCGGATGCTGAGAAGCGCGCTAAAGTCCTGGATGGGCTGGCCGGGCTGCTGGGGCCGGACGGCGCGATCCACGTCGTCATGCACTCGCTGGCCTTCGGCACGCTCAAGCCGTTTATCGCGGACAACCCGGAGGATGCGATCGACCAGGCGCAGATGGAGATGACCTCGAACGTGATGGCCCACAGCCTGGTCTATTGGACGCAGGATCTGGTGCGCCGCAACCTGCTGACGCGCGGCAGCCGCATCTTCAGCATGACCAGCGAGGGCAGCACGCGCGTCGTCCCAAACTACGGCGCGGTCTCCGCGGCCAAAGCCGCGCTCGAATCGCACACGCGGCAGCTTGCGATGGAGCTGGGCCCGCGCGGCATCCTGGTCAACGCCATCCAGGCCGGCGTGACGGATACCCCCGCGCTGCGCAAGATCCCCGGCAGCGACAAGATGATCGACCTGACCATGCAGCGCAACCCGATCGGCCGCATGACGACGCCGGAAGATGTCGCTGCGACCATCGCCGCGCTCAGCCAGCCGAACATCCAGTTCATCAGCGGCTCGGTGATCTTCGTCGACGGCGCGGAAGCCGTCGTCGCCTACCCGAAGACCTGACGCGCGCCATGCCGACCGACCTGGATCCCTTTGCCATCCTGCATGGCAAGACCGCGGTCATCACCGGCAGCGGCCGCGGCATCGGCCGGGCGATCGCGCTGGAGCTGGCCGCGCGCGGGGCCAACGTGACCGTCAACTATTACCGCCGCGCGGCCCAGGCCGAGCAGACCGCGGCGGAGATCGAGGCGCTGGGCGGCCGTCCGCTCCTCGTCAAGGCGCACGTAGGCGAGGTCGAGGGCGTGCAGCAGCTCGTCCACGCCGCGGCGGAGACGTTCGGCGGGGTCGATATCTTCATCGGCAACGCGGCCTCCGGCGTGCTGAGGCCGATCGTCGCGCAAGAGCTCAAGGGGTGGGACTGGACGCTCAACATCAACGCCCGTTCCATCCTCTTCGGCGCGCAGGCCGCGATCCCCTACATGCAGCGCAACGGCTGGGGCCGCATCATCGGCATCACCAGCTTCGGCTCGCGGCGCGTCCTGCCGGAGTACAGCGTCGTGGGCGTCAGCAAGGCGGCCATCGAGACGCTCATCCGCTATCTCGCGGTCGAGCTCGCGCCCCAGGGCATCATCTGCAACGCGGTCAGCCCGGGGGTGGTCGAGACCGAGGCGCTCAACTTCTTTCCCAGCAAGGACGCCATCCTGAGCGAGGGGCTGCGGCGGACGCCCGCGGGCCGCTTCGTCACGCCGGAGGAGGTGGCCCGCTTCGTCGCCTGGCTCTGCACCGACGATGCGCGCATGATCGTGGGCCAGACCCTCGTGATCGACGGCGGGTATGAGCTGACGGCCTGACCGCCGGGCGCGCGCCCGGCGGTCAGGCGGCACAGGCGAGGACGCGATGCGCTATCACGATTTCACGCTCACCATCACCGAACACGCCGGCCAGGGCTACGATCTGGCCGCCGTCAGCAGCGAGACGGGCCGCGTGTCCGTCGTGCTGCCGCTGCCCTCGCCGGAGCTCCAGGCCCAGCTCGGCCGCGTGAGCGAGGTGCTGCGCGGCGGCGCGGCCGACACGACCGCGCGCGCCGCGGGCGAGGCCCTGTTCCGCTGGGTCACGGCCGGCCCGGTCGAGTCACACCTGCGCGTCGCCTGGGATCGGGCGCAGCGCGACCGGGCGGGGCTGCGCATCCGGCTGAGCATCGACCCGCCGGAGGTCGCCGCGTGGCCGTGGGAGCTGCTGCGCGACCCGGCGCGCGGGCACGTCTTTGCGACCGCGCCCTCCACCCTGCTGGTGCGCTACTACGACCAGGCCCAGCACTTCGGCAGCCTGGCCGAGCAGGAGACGGACCTCCCGCTCAATCTGCTGCTGGTGCTGCCGACGATCCCCGACCTGCAACTGGCCCAGGAGCGCAGCAACATCGAGCGCGTGGTGGCGGCCATGCCGGACGTGCTGCGGCTGCACGTGCTCGACGGCCTCGTCACCCGCACGGCCCTGGCCGATGCGCTGCTCGTGGGCGACTACGACATCATCCACTTCAGCGGCCACGGCACGTTCACGAACGGCCGCGGCTACCTCAGCCTCAACCGCGCGGACGGCACGCCCGACTGGCTGGAGGGCACGGCCCTGGCGCAGATTGCGGTCAACTATCGCTCCACGCGGCTGGTGCTCCTCAATGCGTGCAGCAGCGGCCGCGTCGATGATGCGCAGGCCTTCCAGGGCCTAGCCCCGCAACTGGTGCGCCTCGGCGTCCCGGCGGTCATCGCCATGCAGTACCCCATCGGCGACGCCGCGGCCATCACGTTTGCGCACGAATTCTACAAGGCGCTGTGCGTGGGCGCGGGCGCGGGCCAGGTGGACGCCGCGGTCGCCTATGCGCGCAGCATGCTGGCGCTCGTCCACCCGCGCAGCCCGGCCTGGGCCGCGCCTGTCCTCTACACCCACGCGGCCGACGGCGTCATCTATCGGCTGACCTCGCGGGGGGCCGGCCCAGCCGCGCTCGACCCGATCCTGCGCCGCGCGCGGCTGGAGACGCTGCAAGCCTCGCTGGACGAATCCGCCGCGCTGGACGACGACTTCAAGGGCGCGGATGCGGCCAGCCTGTTCGCCTGGCGTCAGACCCTGCGCCGCGCGGAAGAGGCCTACCGCGCCCGGCTGGACGATCCCCAGGCCGAGGTGCAGGCGCTGGCGCGACGCGGCCTCGCGCTGGCGCAACAACGCCTCCAGGCCGTGGACGCGGCCCTCGCGGCGGCCGCGCGCAAGTAGCCCCCGCCGACGGCGCGGGGCCGGCCGCGCCCCAGGCCTACATCCACCCCCGGCGCACGAACACCCGGACCACGACCATCACCGGCACCAGCGAGACGGCAATGATCAGGGGGAACGCCCACGCAAAAGACCCCATCGGCATCGGCACGTTCATGCCGAACAGGCTGGCGATCAGGGTCGGCAGGGAGATCACGATCGTCGCGGCCGCCAGGAACTTCATCACGATGTTCATGTTGTTCGAGATGATGGACGCAAAGGCGTCCATCATGGAGCTGAGGATGTTGCTGGCGATGTTCGTCATTTCGATGGCCTGCTGGTTCTCCGTGATGACATCCTCCAGCAGGTCCTCGTCCTCGGGATAGGTGCGGAAGAAGCCCGACCGGTGCAGCCGTTCCATCATCAGCTCGTTGGCCTTGAGCGCGGTCGTGAAATAGACCAGGCTCTTCTGATACTTCAGCAGCCCCAGCAGCTCGCGGTTCTGCATCGACATCTGCAAGCGATCCTCCAGCGTATCGACCGCCTTGTTGATCTCGCGCAGATAGGCCAGGAATTTGCTGGCCGCGTTGAGCAGAAGCTGCAAGATGAAGCGGTTGCGCTTGGCCGTCGACAGGCCGCGAATCCGGCCGCTCGCCATCTCGCGCAGGAGGTCATGGTCATGGCGGCAGACCGTCATGATCCACTGGCCGTCCAGCACGATGCCCAGCGGGATGGTCGTGTAGGGGATGTCGGAGTGCGGCCCCTGGGAGAAGGGCACCCGCAACAGGATCATCGTCTCGCCGTCCTCGCGCTCGACACGCGGGCGCTCGTCGAGATCCAGCGGGTAGGTGATGAACTCGTGCGGGCACTCGAGCTCGCGCAGCTTCATCAGCTCGTCGGGCGTCGGATCGACCACGTTGATCCAGCAGCCTTTGGTGATCTCGTCGAGGATTTCGAGCCCCTGCTCTCCGGTCTTGTATATCGTGATCATGGCTACTCCTTGCCGGCGGCCCAGCGGCAACCGCACGCGCGCCATGCATGGCAGGCGCGTCGCGCAGGGCGGACGCGCAGCGCATCCGGTCGCTGTCAGGCCGCGTCGGCCTGTCCAGGTACGGGAATATGACAGCAGGAGCAGGTCAGGGCTGCCGGCTCACCTTCTCGCAGGCGATCCGGCGGCCAGCGTCACTTTCTGGCGAGGATCGCGGGGGAGAAGCCGAGCAAATGCAGGGGCCGGCGCGATACCGGCTGCTGCAGTGTTTGGTTATGCCGGAGCGCCGATGCCATCGCTAGATTCGATGGCGTCGGACTGCCGGCGTCGCTCGTACTACCAGGTTTTGTATCCATAAACCTAAGTTTCTACATCCTCGGGCGCTCGACGCCCTGGGGCCTCGGCTGATGCTGATCCGGCCCCCGGAAGCTGGGCTCCCAATCGCTTCGATACACCGCTACGATTAGCAGGTATTTCGTCCGCCTATTGTACTGCGCATGGCCGATTCACACAAAAAACGCGACCGCCCTGCCTCCCTCCCCCGCCCGGCAGGGAAGAGCTGGGGTGGGGGCAGGGGTAGGGCCTCACCACGTGGGCAGCACGAACGGCGGCGCATCCGCCGCGCGGCCCTGCACGAAGTCCAGCGCCCAGGCCAGCGCATCCTGGTCGCGCCAGGGGTGCTCCACCGCGCCGAAGCACATCGACTGCTCGTGGCCCTTCCCGCACACGACGACCACGTCGCCGGGCCGGGCATGCTGCACCGCATAGAGGATCGCGCGCTGGCGGTCGGGAACGCCCACGAAGTCACGGCCCTCGGCCCGGCCCAGCTTTGTCATCGCGGCGGTGGTCTCGGCCATGATCGCGGCGAGCTCCTCCGTGCGCGGGTCCTCCGCGGTGACGACCGTGAAGTCCGCGTGCTGCGCGGCGACCTGCCCCATCATGCGGCGCTTCTCGCGGTCGCGCAGGCCCGCGCTGCCGAACACGCAGATGACGCGGCCCTCCCCGTGCACGATCTCGCGCACCGCGGCCAGCGCGTTGGCGAGCGCGTTCGGCGTATGGGCGAAATCCACGATGGCCGTGAAGGGCTGGCCGCGGTCGAGCCGCTCCATGCGGCCAGAGATGCCCGTCAGCGCGGCCACGCCCGCGGCGATGGCATCCGGCGTCAGCCCCAACGCCAGCCCGGCCGCGGCCGCGGCAAGGATGTTCGAGACATTGAAGTCGCCCGTCAGCGCGCTGCGCACCGCGAACGGCGCGGCGGCCGCGGCGTCCCCCGTGACCGCGATCGTGAACGACAGCCCGCCCGGCGCGTGGGTCACGTCGTGCGCGGTCAGGTGCGTGCCCGGCCCGGCCGCCGGCCCCCGGCCATAGGTGAAGGTGCGCGCCGCGGGCAGTCCGGCCAGATACTCGAAGGAGGAGTCGTCGCGGTTCAGCACCGCGGTCTTCGGCGGCTGGCCGACGCCCGGCTTGGCGGCCAGGTGGGGCGGCTGCTCGGCCAGCGAGCGGAAGAGCATCATCTTGGCGGCGCGATATCCGGCGTAGTCGCCGTGGAAATCCAGGTGCTCGTGGGTGATGTTGGTGACGACCGCCACATCGAACAGGCAACCCGTAACCCGGTGCTGCGCCAGGCCGTGCGACGTCACCTCCAATATGCCGACCTCGGTCCCGACCGCGCGCATCTCGCCGAGATAGCGCTGCACGTCCGCCGCGTCCGGCGTCGTGGTGTGCAGCCCTGTGTCATAGGTCGTCTCGCCGATGACCGCGTTGACCGTGCTGATGAGCCCGGTGCGGCGGCCCGCCGCGCGCAGCATGGCGTAGAGCAGGTTCGCGGTCGTGGTCTTGCCGTCCGTGCCCGTCACGCCGACGAGGGCCAGGCTGCGGCTGGGGTGGTCCTCCCAGGCCGCGCACAGCCAGCCCAGCGCGGCGCGGCCGTCCGCAACCTGCACATAGGTCGCCGCGCCCGCGGCCGCCCGGTCGGCGGGCGTCTCGCCCACGATGGCCGCCGCACCGCGGCCCAGCGCATCGGGGATGTAGCGATGTCCATCCGTGTCGACCCCGCGGTATGCGACGAACAGCGCGCCGGGCGTGACCTGGCGCGAGTCCGCCACGATGCGGGCGATGGGGATGTCGGTGGGGCCGGCGACCACAATGACGCCCGGCGCATCGCGAAGCAGTTGGTTCAGTTGCATATCAGTGGGCATCCGGATTGCGTGCGGGGAGCGGCCGCGGCGCGCCATCGACCGGCGTCACGCGCAAGCCTTGCCAGCGGCACTCGCTGTTCGCGCAGCGGTAACGCCGCACGGGCACGAAGATGCTGATGAGCCGGTCGCCGGATCTGCGGTGCTTGCGATAGACGCTGCCGCCGCACCGGGGGCAGCGCAGCGCGGTGAAGGTCTCGCTGCGCCGGAGCCGCCAGCGCACCCGCCAGAGCAGGGCCACGGTCGCGGCCAGGATCAGCAGAGAGCCGATCAGGTCGGACGCCGTCAGCCGCCGGAGCATCTGCTCGATCTGCTGGCTCAACTGCGCGCCGCCCCGGAAGAGAGCCCCCATCGCGCCGCGCAGCCAGCGGAACAGGGTCTCGCGGATGTCCATGTCCTCGATGAGGAGGAACAGGCCGGCCGCGACCGCCAGCGCCCAGATGATTTCGAAGCGATACCGCTGCCAGACGCGCCGCCAGCCCGGCTGGCGCGTGGATCGGGCGGATCGGCGGCGCGGGCGATGCGTCTCCGTCTGCTCGTTCATCATTCAAGCATCTCTTGGCGTCGCGGCCTCAGCGCAGGGCCAGCAGCAGCGAGCGCGCGGACTCGGACGCCCAGAGGATCACGGGGCCCGGGATGAGGCCCAACAGCACGGTGACCACCGCGGTGATGGCCAGCGCGCCCTGGAGCGGCCGACCCACGCGGATCGGCTCGCCCTCCTCCGCGGCCGGGACGAAGAACATGTAACGGACGATGTTCAGATAGTAGAACGCGGCCACCACGCTGTTGACGGCCGCAATCGCCAGGAGCACCCACATTCGCGTCTGCACGGCCGCGCCGAAGACGAAGAACTTGCCGAGAAAGCCGCCGGTGGGCGGGACGCCGGTCAGCGATATGAGGAAGATGAACAACAGGCCGGCCAGCCACGGCGAGCGACGAACCAGCCCGCTGTAATCCTTGATCTCCAGCTTGCCGGTGGCGTCCTCGATGGCCGTCACGACGGCAAACGCTCCGACATTGGTGAACAGATAGGCCAGCAGATAGATCAGCACGCCGTTGATGCCGGTGAAGATCCTGGTCGAATCGCTCACCACCGCAACCACGCCGATGAGGATGTAGCCGGCCTGCGCGATCGAGGAATAGGCCAGCAGGCGCTTGATGTTGGTCTGGCGCAGCGCGGTCAGGTTGCCGAGCGTCATGGTGACGACGGAGAGGGCGACCAGCAGGCTGATCCACTGCGACGCCATCGACGCGGCGCCCATGCCGACCAGGAAGACGCGCATCAAGATGGCGAAGCCGGTCGCCTTCGACGCGGTCGAGAGGAACGCGGTCACCGGCGTCGGCGCGCCCTCGTAGGTGTCCGGCGCCCACTGATGGAAGGGGACCAGGCTCGCCTTGAACCCGAAGCCGGCCAGCAGCAGGATGATCGCGGGCGTCACCAGCCAGGCGGACTGGCCGGCCGCGCCGCTGCTCAGGCCCGCGACCAGCCCGGCCAGGTCGGTCGTGCCCGTCGCGCCGTAGAGGAGCGACATGCCGTAGAGCATGACCGCGGAGGCGGTTGCGCCGTAGAGGAAATACTTCAGCGCGGCCTCGCCCGACTTGCGATCCTGCCGGAAGTAGCCGGCCAGCACATAGCTGGTGATGCTGAGGAACTCCATGCTCAGATAGATCATCACCAGGTTGCTGGCGCTGACCGCCAGACAGATGGCCAGCGCGGTCGCCAGCAGGAGCGCGTAGAACTCGCCGCTGAAGGGCGTGCGGGTCTGCATGTACGGCGTCGCGAGCAGGACGATCAGCGCGACCGCCAGCAGCGCAAACACTTTGAAGAAGAGCGCAAACGGGTCGAACACCAGCATGGTCGCCACGCTGACGTTGTCGCCGCCGCCGGGGATCAGGCCCAGCGCCGCGACCAGCAGCACGCCTAGCGCAACATAGGGCAGGAGCTGGCGGCGGCGCTCCTCCGCCCGGCGCAGCCAGACGATGTCGAGCAGCAGCACCAGCGCCGCGCCCCCGAGCAGGATCAGCTCGGGCAGGAGATGGATCAAGTCACTGGCTCTCATGCGTCACTTGCCTGCAAAGCCGTTCATCAGCGCCATGAACGCGGTATCGAAGAAGTTCAACAGCGGCGCGGGGAAGAAGCCGAACAGGATCATGAAGGCCACCAGGGGCCAGAGCGTCACCTTCTCGAAAGAGGCCACATCCTTCGGCTCGTGCAGCTCCGCGCCCGTCTCCACGTCGGACCAGTGCGCGATCTTGTGCGGGTCATACTCGCCCAGGAAGGTGTATTGCACGATCTTCCACAGGATGTAGGCGGCCGTCAGGACCAGGCCCAGGATGCCGACCGCGGCCCACAGCCGCACGATCTCGAACGCGCCGCGGAAGACGAACAGCTCGCCCCAGAAGCCGGCCAGGCTGGGCAGGCCCAGCGAGGTGAACGCGGCCACGGCAAATAGCCCATAGTAATAGGGCATCTTGGCGCTCAGCCCGCCGAACATCTTCAGGTCGCGCAGGTGGGCCCGCTCGTAGATCACGCCGACCAGGAAGAAGAGGGCGCCGGTGCTCAAGCCGTGGGAGAACATCTGGAAGGCCGCGCCGTTGAGCGCCATCGCGCCGGCGCCCACCCACGCCGGGTTGCCGATGGCGTAGGCCGCCGCGCCCACGCCGAGCAGGACGTAGCCCATGTGGCTCACGGACGAGTAGGCGATCAGCCGCTTGAGATCCCACTGCGCCAGCGAGACGAGCGCGCCGTAGATGATCGAGATGACGCCCAGGATCACGATCACCAGCGCGTAGCGCTTTGCCGCATCCGGGAAGACCGGCAGCGCGATGCGGATGATGCCGTATGCGCCCAGCTTCAGCAGCACGCCGGCCAGGATGACCGAGCCGGCGGTCGGCGCGGCGGTGTGGGCGTCGGGCAGCCAGGTGTGGAAGGGGAAGATCGGCACCTTGATCGCAAAACCGATGAACAGCCCCCAGAACATCAGGTGCTGGAAGAGGGTGGGGCCACCGGGGATGTCGAACGGCTGGAGGGCAACGAGCTGCGGGATGTCAAACGCATACTGCGCATATTGCCCGCCCGCAAACGTCTGCATCTTGAAGTAATAGGCCAGCATCACCAGCAGGATGAGGACCGAACCGAGCAGCGTGTAGAGGAAGAACTTGATCGCGGCGTATTCCTTGCGCGGGCCGCCCCAGATGCCGATCAGGAAATACATCGGCAGCAGCATCACTTCCCAGAAGACGTAGAACAGGAAGAAATCGAGCGCCATGAAGACGCCCATCATGCCGGTGACCAGCAGCAGGTAGAGCGCAAAGAAGCCTTTGACATGCTTCTTGATCGGGAAAGCCACGAACGTTGCCAGGAACGATAAAAATCCGGTCATGACGATCAGCAGCACCGAAAGTCCATCCACGCCCAGGCGGTAGTTGATGTGATACGCGCTGATCCAGGGCACGCTGACCAG
>MWBF01000020.1 GCA_002068935.1 Chloroflexi bacterium ADurb.Bin325 | reverse complement strand
GGACGAAGGCGGTGACGCCGCGCGCGGCGAGCCACTCGGCCACCTGGTAGCCTTCGTGCTCGATCGCCAGGAAGTGCCACGCGCCGCCCGGCGCGATGATCACCGCCGCGCCGGTGGGCTTCTGCGCCGGGTAGACGATCAGGCTGGGCTGCGTCACGTTGCGCACCCCTACTATCCCGGGGAAGGGCTCGTACTCCTCCTCCGGCCGATCCCACCCCTCCGAGCCTGCCGGGCCATCCGGCCACAGCGGGATGACATGTTCTGCCGACATGATTCGCTCCTGTGTCGTGGGCCAGCGACAGCCGCGGCTGGCCCGGCCGCTCAGCGCGCGTGCAGCGCGATGCTGGCCGGCGGCAGGCCGTCCGCGCGCACGTTGACCGTGATCGCGCCCGGCTCGGCCGCGCTGCGCACGACGGCGAGCAGCCGGCCCTGGAAGGTCGTGCGCTGAGCGCCCACATACGGCTCCTCGCTCAGCGGGTCGCCCGTGCCGATGGCGAGCAGCTCGCCCGCGCCCGTCACCTCGACCGTCACGGCCAGGTCGTGGCGGTTGACCGCGCGGCCGTCCTGATCCACCAGCGCGACGGTCACGTAGGCGAGGTCGCCGCAGCCCGTCGCGATCTCGGCCCGGTCGGCCTCGACGCGCAGGGCCGCGGGCCGGCCCGTGGTCGCAAGGCGGAACCGGCCCGTCTCCCGGCCGCCGGTGTAGCCGACCGCCTCGATCACGCCCGGCTCGTAAATCACGTCGAAGCTGACCCTGTTCTCGCTGGCGGCCCCGGCCGGCTTGCGGCCCGCGGAGACGCCGTTGACGAACAGCTCGACCTCGTCGTCCGCGGCATAGACGTCCACCTGCGTCGGCTTGCCCTCCCAGCCCGGATAGGTCCAGTTGTCGATGACCGGCTCCCAGGCCCAAGGCGTGAAGGTCGGCGTCTTGCCGTAGTGCTGCGGGTCGTGCACCGCGATGAAGGGCGCGGTGCGCTCGCCCCACAGCAGGTCGCGATAGTAGGACTGTGGGCGCTTGAAGCCGCAGATATCGAAGTCGCCGCAGCCGTACAGATGGTACGGGTAGGGCGCGCCGAAGCCCACCTGGCCGTCGAAGCTCACCGCGCCGAAGCCGGCCTCGCCGATATAGTCCAGCGCAGTCCACACGAAGTCGCCGATGACGTGGGGCAGCCGCTCCGTCTCCTTCCAGAAGGAATACATGCGGTGGCCCCATGTCTCGGTCCCCGCGATGACCCGGCCGGGGAAGCGCGTCTGATCCACCGCGTAGCGCTGCACCATGTAGTTATAGCCGACCACGTCAAGCGGCGCGACAAAGCCGCGCGTTTGCAGGCCCCACGAGTCCTGCTGCGGATCCTCGGCGACCGGCTTGATCTTGAACGAGCCGCTTGCATCCCCCCGCTCGATGTCCTCCAGGAAGTTGAACATGAGGCCGGAGGTGACGAAGCGCGTGGGGTCGAGCGCGCGCACGAAGTCCGCCTGGCGGGCCGACAGCTCGGCCGCGACCGGATCGCCCAGCGCCTCGAAGATCTCGTTGCCGATGGACCACATGATGATCGACGGGTGGTTGCGGTCGCGGCGGATCATCGCGGCCAGGTCGGCCTGCCACCACTCCTGGAAGTAGAGGTGATAGTCGTTCGTCACCTTGCCGGAGGTCCAGGCATCGAACGACTCGTCGATGACCAGCATGCCCAGGCGATCGCACGCATCGAGCAGCGCGGGCGCGGGCGGGTTGTGCGCGGTGCGGATGGCGTTGTACCCCGCGGACTTGAGCAGCGCGGCCTTGCGCTCCTCGGCCCGGTCGTAGCTCGCCGCGCCGAGCGGCCCGTGGTCATGGTGGATGCAGCCGCCCTTCAGCTTGAGCGGCGCGCCGTTCAGCCGGAAGCCGCGCTCCGCATCGACCTCGATGGCGCGGATGCCGAACGTGGTGGACTCGGCGTCCACGACCGCGCCGTCCACCAGCGCCTCGCTGTGGAGCGTGTACAGGTACGGCTCGTCCACCGACCAGAGCCGCGCGTCCCTGACGAGCAGCGTCTGCTGGACGGTCGGCGCCGCGGCCGGGGTTTCGACCCGCGCGACCACGTTGCCCGCGGCGTCCAGCACCGTGCTGCGCAAGGTCGCGCGGGCAAGGCTGGAGACGTTGGCGAGCTCCGTCGCAACGTGCACCGCGGAAGCCGCCGGATCCACGACGGGCGTGGTGACGAAGACGCCCCAGGGCCGGATGTGGATCTGGCCGCCCGTGCGCAGCCAGACGTGGCGGTAGATGCCTGTGCCCGTGTACCAGCGGCAGTTGGGCTGCGCGGTGTTGTTGGCGATGACGCCGATGACGTTCTCCTGGCCGTACACGAGATAGGGCGCGATGTCCACGATGAAGCTGGAGTAGCCGTAGGGCTGGCGCTGCACGAGCTGCTTGTTGACCGTGACCTCGGCGTTCATATAGACGCCCTCGAACTCCAACTGCACGCTCTGCCCGCGCCACTCCTCCGGCGCAAACAGCTTCCGGCGGTAGCTCACGGCCCCGCCCGGAAAGTAGCCGCCGTGGCTGCCCGCGGGGTTGTCGGGATGGCGCGGCTTGGAGATCATCGCGTCGTGCGGGAGCGTCACCGGCTGCCAGGCGTGGGGGTTGAACAGCGCGGCAAACCCGGTCGCCTCGGTATATTCCCAGCCCTGGTCGAGGTTTATTTTCTTCATGCTTGACTCCTCTCAATCCTGCGCGGGCGCAGGAGCTTCGAACGGGGGCGGCCCTTGGGGCGGGGCCGGCGAGTTGTCCGCGGTCGAGCCGCGGTCACCGGGTGCGACTGCGCTCGGCGGGATGCCACAGGTCCACGTTTGCGCCGAGCTTCGCCATCACGGCCGCGGAGAGCGCGTCCAGCTCGGCCTTGAGCGCGGGCGATAGCCGCCGCGTTGCCCCCGCGACGTTCTCCTCGAGCTGGCCCGTGTTGCGCGCGCCGGCCAGCACGCAGGTCATGGCGGGGTTGGCCGCGGCCCAGGCCAGCGCGAGCTGCGCCATCGGCGCGCCCTCGCGGGCCGCTATCTGCCGCAGGCCTTCGACCAGCGCAAAGGTCTCCGCCTCCGCGCCCGGCTCGCCGTGCCGTGAGTCGGGCCGGTCGGGCCGGAAGTGTCGCGTGCGCGTCAGCCCCGGCGGCATCTCGTCGGCGGAACGATACTTGCCGGCCAGCAGCCCCTGCATCAGCGGCATGTAGCCGATCACGCCGATGCCGTGCGCGGCGCAGAAGGGCAGGATCTCGTGCTCGATCGCGCGCGCCAGCAAGCTGTAGGGCAACTGGTTGACGGCCAGCGTCACGCCCGTCGCCAGCGCGGCGGTCATCTGCTGCACGCCGAAGTTGCTGACGCCGATGTGGCGGATCTTGCCCTCGGCCTGCAACTGCATCAGGGTCGCAAACGTCGGCTCGACCACATCCTCCGGCAGCGGCCAGTGCACCATGTAGAGGTCCACGTACTCCGTGCCGAGCCGGGCCAGTGTCGCCTCGCAGTGCTGGCGGACGGCCTCCGGCGATGTCGCGTGGGACGGCGACAGCTTGGAGCCGATGAGCGCCTGCGCGCGGCGGCCGGCCAGCGCCCGGCCCAGCGCGGACTCGCTGCGGCCGAGGTTGTACATCTCCGCGGTGTCGAAGTAGTTTGCGCCGAGCGCCAGGGCCCGCTCCACGACGGCCGCGGCGTCGCGGTCATCCTGGCTGCCCCAGTAGTCGTCCGCGCCGCCGCCGAACGCCCAGACGCCGACGCCCAGCACCGGCAGCGCCAGGCCGGTGTTCCCACATGCACGTTTCTCCAAGATAGCCTCCTATACGTAATGAGTAAGGAGTAATGAGTGATGAGCAAATTGTGTGATTCGCAGGATTACTCGTTACTCGTTACTCGTTACTCGTTACTTGTTACTCATTACTCGTTACTCATCACTTATCACCCCAACGGATACGCGCCGTGCTCGCGCACCGTCTCGTACATCGCCAGCAGGTTCTCGACCGGCACGCGCGCCTGGACGTTGTGGATCGTGTTGAACACAAAGCCCCCGCCCGGCCCGAAGATGCGCAGCCGTTCGAGCACCTCCGCACGCGCCTCGTCCACCGTGCCGAAGGGGAGCGTGTGCTGGGTGTTCACCCCGCCGCCCCAGAACGTGACCTGGTCGCCGAAGCGCGTCTTGAGCGTCGCCGGGTCCATGCCCGCGGCCGAACACTGCACCGGGTTGAGGATGTCGAACCCGGCCTCGATAAAGTCGGGCAGCAGGCTGATGATCGAGCCGCACGAGTGGATGAACGTCTTCCAGGTTGTGTTGGCGTGCACCCAGTCGTTGATAGCGCGGTGGAACGGCATGAACAGGTCGCGGTATGCGCGGCGCGAGATGAAGCTGCCCGTCTGCTGGCCGAAGTCGGTGCCGGTGACGAACACCGCGGCCGCGCGCTCGCCCACCACGCCGTGCAGCTTCTGCAGGTTGGCCAGGCCCAGCTCGCACTGCCGCTCGAAGATGCGGTAGATGTAATCGCGGCGCGTGACCGTGCTCATGTACCACTCGGCGATATCGCGGATGCCCTTCGGGTGCTTGAGCTGCGTCGCGGGCACCAGCGCGATGTCGCCGAAGCTCGTCCCGCCGAAGTTGACGACGATGGCCTTGTCGGTCTCGGTGTACAGCCGCTCGCATTCGGCCGCGAAGTGGGCGAGGTCGGCGTCCGAGACCGGGCCGAACTCCTCCAGGTTGTCCTCCACGTCGAGCTGCGCGTCGTCGATGGGCGACTGGCGCACGATCGCGTCGAAGTAGAAGCCGCCCGCGGGCAGGTGGCCGCTCGGCGCGACGGACTTGTCGCCCTCCGGATACATCAGGATGGAGCCGTCCGGCTCCGGGTCGGTGTTGAACGCCTCCGGCACCAGCACCGGCGTCCCATCGAAGAAGGTCCACGGCTTCCAGCCCTCATTGTAGAAGCCGAAGAAGTTTTTCCTGCCGCCGACCCCGACCACGTCGCCGCCGACCGCATCGAGCAGATCCGGCTTGATCTCGCCGAGCATCTGGTACGGCTCCACGACCTTGACCGGCGTGCCCGGCGGGTCGAGCTTGAGCGCCTGTCGCAGCGCATAGACGGAGCTGACGTGCATGCCCGTGACCCCGGTCGCGCCGAGATCCAGCGGCACCCGGTCGGCCTCACGGTGGTTGAGTGCAAGCATCACGCGTTCGCGCGAGTTCATGGTTCCTCCCTGCCCCTTGCTGCGGGGCTTCAAAGCAAGCGTCCGTGGCCGGCCTCACCCTGCCAGCAGCCCCTGCGCCAGGATGCGCTCGGCCACCTCCATCGTCTTGAGGGCGTCCCCGAAGTGCGAGGCGGGCAGCGCGCCGGCCCTGACGCAGTCGATGAACTCCCGGTTCTTGGCCTGGAAGCCGCCATAGACATAAAGCTCATCGCTGCCCGCGACCGCGCGGGTGTCGTAGCTGACGCCCTGCGTGTCGCCGTCCGCATAGACCACGCCGTGGCCCTCGTGCTCCGCCTCGACCGCGATGCCCGGCGCGTGCATCTCGACCGAGAAGATGCGCCGGCCGCTCGTCCAACTGTTGAGCATGACGCCCAGGCTGCCGTTGTCGAAGTGGAGCATGGCCGCGATGAAGTTGATGTCGGGCGTCATCAGCCGCTTCGTCACGCCCTCGACCCGCACGACCTCGCCGCCGCACATCCAGCGCAGCGTGTCGATGGCGTGCACGCCGTCGTCCATCATGTGGTCGCGCGTGTCGAGGTGCGGCGCGATCAGGTGCTTGTAGAAACGACAGACCGCATGCGTGATCGGCCCGCGCGCCAGGCACTGCTGGTGAAGCTGGACGACCATCGGGCAACTGCGGCGCTGGAAGCTGACCTGGGTGATGCAGCCGTGCTTCTCGGCCAGATAGGCCAGGTTGCGCGCCTGGTGCAGCGTGATGCCCAGCGGCTTCTCGAAGTAGACGTTCTGCCCCTGCTGGAGACACCAGACCGCCGGGTGATACATGACCTCCGGCTGGCCGATGATGTAGATCGCGTCGGCCGTGACCTCAGCGATCATCCGCCGGTAGTCGGCGTAGCGGCGCTCCGCGGGGATCGCATACTTATCCGCGGTCGCGTGCAGCCGGTCGGGCCGGAGGTCGCAGATGCCCGCGAACTCGACGTCGGGGAAGGAGGCGAGCGAAGGGTAATGGACCATGTTCGCCATCGCCCCCGCGCCGATCATGGCCACGCGCACGCGCGACCCGCTGGCATTCGACGGTCGGTTCGTCTGCTCCATGTCATCTTCCCATGCTTATTCGGGCAGCGTCAGCACCGCGACCGCTAACCCCGGCAGGTCGAAGGTCTCCCCGGCGAGGCGCTCGCTGCGCGCGGGGCCGCCCGCCGTGCCCTGATCCACAACCTCCGCGGTCGCGCCGGCGAACCCCGGCAGCGCGATGGCCTGGCTGCGGTCGCGCTTGTTGACGAGCAGGAGCGCGCGGCGGCCGCGGGTCACGAACGCCTGGGCGTGATAGAAGGGCGACCGGGGCGAGTCCGCGGCCATGCCGACGACCTGGCCGCCCGCGGCGAAGTGCTTGAGCAACAGCTCCAGCACGCGGTAGCGCGCGTTGGGCGCGCCCGTGTTCCAGTCCACCATCGTGACGCTGGGGAACTGCGAGGGGTAGCCGACAAGCTGGCTCTCGCCCGCGACGTCGATCCCCAGGGCCGCGAGGTGCGCGAAGAGATAGGCATAGGTCGCCGCGGCGAGGTTCCAATACGCCGGCGGGATGGGCTCCGCGACGTGGCCGGGTCGAGATTGCAGCATGTCGTCGGCGCGGATCGCGCCGATCTCGTTGATCGTGGTGCGCGTGTGCGGCGAGAGCCGCCGGCGGATGGTTTCGACATAGCGCACCGTGTTGAGGAAGCCGTCGGCCTGCGCAAAGTAGGTGTGCTGCTGCACGTCCAGGCTTTCGTCCGGCGCGGGCACGGCGTAGAAGTGATAGCTGATCCAGTCAAGCGGTATGCCCGGCCGGTGATTCTGCGGGTTCAGGAAGTGCTCGAAGAAGTGGGGCGACCAGCTCGGCATCGCCAGCGACAGCCCCACGAACTGCATGTCGGGGGCCACGCGGCGGATCGCGCTGACGGCCGCGTCGTAACGCTCGGTATACTGCTCCGGCGTCGTGCCATGCTCGAAATCCGGCTCGTTCAGCACCTCCCAGCAGGCGATCTTGTAGTGATGGCCCGACTCGTGGCGCTGCCCGTACTCGTCCTCGAAGCCGCCCTGGGTGTACCACGCGACCAGCCGCGCAAAGTAGTCGCCGAACTCCTTGAGCGACGGATCGCGCAGCTCGGTGCCCTTCTGATAGTCCCAGATCGGCTGGTCGGGATCGTCCGGGTAGGCCGGCGGCTGCTCGGTCTTGAACATCCACGGCGGGATGGTGCTAAAGTTGAGCATCACCGAATGGCCCTGCGTCGCCTCGAGAAAATCGATCGTCGGCGGGTCGACCAGCGTGAAGTCCCAGCTCGTCTTGCCGTCCGCGGGCGGATACAGCTCCGCGATCGACAGCCGCGGGTAAGGGAACCAGGGCACGAACCGGACATAGTCTGCGCCGAGCTTGCGCAGCTCATCGAAGGCGCGGCGGTGGATCGGCGAGCCGCGGCGCAACAGCGGGTTGACCACGACCTGCAACGTCGGCGCGGTGATCTTCTCCTGCAAGACGCGGCCCCAATCGACCTTGGGGCCGGCGGGTGTTTCGAGCACGGAATCGGAATCGCTCATCTCGTTCCTCTACTGTCATCCCATGAAAAGTTTCTTTGCAAACACAATATCCTGGCAGATGTATTCCTCGACCCGCTCTTCCTCGGTGTATTCCGCGGTCAGGCAGACGACGCCGTCATAGTTCCGCCGCCGGAGCTCGGCCGCGACGCGCGGCCAGGAGGCCAGCCCGTTCGGCCCGCGCAGCCAGAAATGGCGCCATTCGGCGACCTCGGCGTCCGGGTTGGTGCGCCGCCAGACCGCGTTCTTGAGGTTGACCATCGCGAGATGCGACCAGATGATGTCGAGCGCCTGCTCCGGCGGCTCGCCGACGAGCGCCTCATGGCCCGCGTCCCAGACGCCGGCGAAGTAGCGCGGGTCATACCGGCCGACGAGGTTGCGCAGCCCCATGGCGTTTGCGACCATCGGGCCGCAGTGGTTCTGGATGCCCACGGTGACGTTGTAGCGTTCGAGGATGGGCAGCAGCGCGTCGAACTCGCGCTGCACCCGGTCGATGCTGGCAAGATAGTTTTCGGGGTCGACGACGACCATGATGCGGATGATGGGGATGCCCGACTCCGCACAGGCGGCGATGGTGGCCTCGTCGGTCGGCCCGGCCACGCTGAAGATGCGCAGCCCTTCGTCGGCAAGCTGGCGTGTGGCGCGCGGCAGATCGCGCCGGACGTTCTCGGGCAAGACCTGGTAGCCGGGTCGGACGGGCAGCTCGATGCCGTCGAACCCCCACCCCTTGACCATCTGGCTCAACTGGCCCAAGGGGAGCTGCATCCACGGCTTCGTGAACACGGAGAATCGAACCTGGGGCTTGCTCATCATGGCTCCTTTCCCGGTGGTTATATGGGGACGGGGCTATTATAGTACAGATCGCCGCGGAGCGGTAGCCCGCTATCGGGGGCAAATGTGGTAAGATAGCGGCGTCGGAGCTTTGTTTCACGACCACATAATCAGGAGGAGCACAGATGCCCGCATCGAACCCGATCGCCAGGACGAGCTACCCGTGGGGCCAGGTCGAGATCTACGGGGATAAGGCCGCGCTGGGGGCGGCCGCGGCGGAGTTCGTCGCCGCACGGCTGAGAGAGGCCATCGCCGCGCGCGGGGCCGCGCGGCTGATCCTCGCGACCGGCGCATCGCAGTACGAGTTTCTGGCCGCGCTGCGCACGCAGGCGGATGTCGCGTGGCCGCGCGTCACCGTCTTTCACCTGGACGAATATCTGGGCATGGACGACCGCCACCCGGCCAGCTTCCGGCGCTATCTGCGGGAGCGCGTGTTCGACCACCTGCCCTTCGGCCAGGTGCATCTGCTGGCGGGGGACGCCGCCGACCCGGCCGCGGAGTGTGCGCGCTATGCCGCGCTGCTCGACGAGGCGGCCGTCGATATCGCGTGCATCGGCATCGGGGAGAACGGCCACCTGGCGTTCAACGACCCGCCCGCGGACTTCGAGACCTCCGCGGCCGTGCACATCGTCCAGCTCGACGAGGCGTGCCGCCGCCAGCAGGTGGGCGAGGGCCACTTCGCGACGCTGGCCGATGTGCCGACGCGCGCGCTCTCGCTGACCATCCCGGCCATCCTCGCGGCGCGGGCCATCTCGTGCGTCGTGCCCGACCGACGCAAGGCCGAGGCCGTGCGCTGCACGCTGGCCGGCCCCATCACGCCCGCGTGCCCTGCGTCCGCGCTGCGCACGCATACGGACGTGCGGCTCTACCTGGATCGGGAGTCAGCCGCGCTGGTCGGGTGACCCGCGGGGCTGGAACACGAAGGACGCGAAGGGCGCGAAGCGCGAAGGGTTGACGCCCCTCGCGCCTCGCGTCCTTAGTGAGCCGGCTATCTCCTACCGCACCCAGCCGCGCGTCACGACCGCCTCGGCCACGCGCGCGACCGCGACGAGATAGGCGGCCAGCCGGTTGTGCACCTGGCGCGCCTGCGCCATCTCGTGCACCTCGCGGAACGCCTTGGTCATGATCGCGTCGAGCCGCGCATGCACCTCGGCCAGCGGCCAGTAGAAGTTGTAGGCGTTCTGCACCTGCTCGAAGTAGCTGACCGTGACCCCGCCGGCGTTGCAGAGGAAGTCGGGGATCACGAACACGCCTTTGTCGTAGAGGATCTGGTCGGCCTCCGGCGTCGTCGGGCCGTTCGCCAGCTCCGCGATGACCCTGGCCTGGATGCGCGGCGCATTCTCGGCGGTGATGACGGCCTCGAGCGCGGCCGGGAAGAGGATGGCGACGGGCAGCTCCAGCAGCTCCGCGTTCGTCAGCGCGTCCGCGTCCTTGAACCCCGCGAGGCTGCCCGTGCGCTGCTTCCACGCGGAGGCCGCGGCATAGTCGATACCGTGCGGGTTGTAGATGCCGCCGCGCGAGTCGCTGATGGCGACCGTCTTCAGCCCCAGCAGCTCGCAGCCCAGCTTGTGCGCGTACTGCCCGGCGTTGCCGTACCCCTGGATCGCCACCGCGGCGCCCTCGAAGTTGATGCCGAGCGCCTGCGCGGCCTCGCGCACCGTATACATGCCCCCGCGCGCGGTCGCATCGCTGCGCCCCTGCGAGCCGAACAGGTGCACGGGCTTGCCGGTGATGACGCCCGGCTGATGGCGGCCCGTGATGGCCTCGTACTCGTCCAGCATCCAGGCCATGATCTGCGGGTTCGTGTAGACATCCGGCGCGGGCACGTCCTCCTCGGGGCCGACGAGGTGCGCGATCTTGCGCATGTACCCGCGGCTGAGCCGCTCGATCTCGGACGGCGAGAGGCTGCGCGGGTCGCAGACGACGCCGCCCTTGCCGCCTCCCAGCGGGAGGTCCATGAGCGATGTCTTCCAAGTCATCCAGGCCGCCAGCGCGCGCACGGTGTCGACCGTCTCGTCGGCGTGGAAGCGGATGCCGCCTTTTGCCGGGCCGCGCGCGGTGTTGTACTGGATGCGGAAGCCCTGGAAGACCTCGTAGCTGCCGTCGTCCATCATGACGGGCAGTGTAAAGGCGACCTCCTGCATCGGCTCGCGCAAGAACGCATGGAGCGCAGGGGCCAGCTCCAGACGGGCCGCGGCCTCGTCGAGCTGCTGTTGGGCGATCTGAAATGGATTGAAATGGGCAGGCATCGAAGGGTGGTCCTTTCAGCGTGTAGGATCGCAGAAGGGGCCGGCGGAGGGGACGTTCGCAGACGCACAACCGTCGCTACACGTGTAGCGACGGCGATCGACGGTGACCAGCACCCGTAACGCCAAGAATAGCACAAACCGCCGGGAGACTGCAAATTGCTGTAGTCCGGCTTCAGGCCCCTCATGCCAGCGGCAGCGTCTCCGGCGCATAGGGCAGCACGTTGATCGACGCGCCCGCGCCGTGCACGCGCAGCGCGGCGGCCAGCGCATCCTGCACGGAGGGGTGCGGCGTGAAGCCGAGCGCGCGGGCCTCGTCAGCGGAGATGCCGTCGCTTACCAGGAGGATGTTGGCCCGCTCGCGCATCTTGGCCCATGCCAGCGCGAGCGCGGCCGAGACGACGTTCGTGAGCGTGCCGTCGGCGATGGCCGCGTCGATGCGCTCCGCCGGCAGCGCGGTGAAGTTGAGCATCTCGCGGTGGCTGACGGAGACGCCTTCGGGTGCGGGCGTGACGACGATGACGGTCCCGCCCGTGCGCACGGCCAGATCCGCGGGGTAGAGCGACTTGTGCGCCTGCCAGAACTCGATGTCGCACGGGTGCGAGCCGGCGATGACGATGTCGGCCTGGCCGGGAAGCGGGACGCCGTAGACCTCGGCCGCGACCGCCACGCCCGCGCGGTGCGCGGCGCGCGGGTCGCCGTAGAAGGCGCGCACGAGGCGACCCTTTGTATCGAGCACGACGTTGAAGATCGCGCGCAGCCCCGCACGCTCCGCGATCAGCTCCATCTCCGCGCGCACGGGGTTGTCCACGAGGCCCAGGTAGGAGCGCCGCGAGCGCACGCTGAACAGGTGCGTCGCGCCGGTCGTCTCCGCGCCGGAGATGCCCGGCTGGACAATCTTTGCGCCCGCGGAGAAGCCGGGGATATGGTGTGGGACGATGGAGCCGAGGCCGATCAGGAAGTCCGCCGCGAGCGCGGCCCGCGCGATGCTGATCGGCGTGCCGTTCGGCGTGACGCCGAGATCGACCATCTGGCCGGGGTCCTGCCACGGGCTGTTGACGACCCGGACGCGAGTTGCCACCTCCGGGCCGTAGTGCGCCCGGATCTCCGCCTCGGTCATGGGCCGGTGCGTGCCGAGCGCGATGAGCACGCTGCACTGCTCGTCGCGCAGCCCGGACGCGTTGAGCTCGTCCAGCAGCGCGGGGATGATCAAGTGGGACGGCGTCTGTCGCGTCAGGTCGTCGGCCAGGATGACGACTGACCGCGCCCCGGCCACGGCCGCGGCCAGCGGCCCCGCGGCGATGGGCGCATCCAGCGCGCGGCGGATCTCCGCGCGCGCGTCCGCCGCGGGCGTCGCGGGCCGCGGCGCGAGCACGGCCGTTGGGCTGCCCGCCGGTATGTCGAAGCCGACCGTCCCGCTGCCGTAGGGGATGGTGATGCGCATCGGGTGCTCCTTGACGAAGGAAGATTGCAGAAAGAAGAAGGAAGATTTAGTCTGCCGGTCGGAGGGTATGGGTAGATGGCGTTGCTCATCCCCTCACGGGCAATCTTCCATCTTCAATCTTTCTTCGTCATCGCGTGATCGCCAGCGCGACCGCGGCCGCCCACGGCAGGACTTTGAACTCGCCCCCGCGCAGCGCGGCCTCGATCTCGCGGCGGGTGAGATGGCGCAGCTCCTGCTCCTCCAGGTCGTCCACGATGGGGTCGGCCACGCGGCGCGCGCCGGTCGCCAGGTAGAAGTGGGCCCGGCCGGCCCCGCGGTTCGCATCCACCGCAAACTCGCCCAGCAGGGTCCAGCGCGCGGCCGCGAACCCCGTCTCCTCCTTGAGCTCGCGCTGCGCCGCGGCCAGCGGCTCCTCGCCCGGCTCCATGTACCCGCCGATCAGCGCCAGCGTCGGCCCCGTGACCGCGTACTTGGTCTGGCGGAAGCACAGGTAGTGGTCGTCCTCGGTCACCGCCACGATGTTGACGTAATCCGGCGTGATGACCCACTGCCAGTCGTCGATGATCCGGCCGTCCGGCAGCTCGACCGTGTGCTGTTCGACCTTAAGAAACTTGCCTTTGTCCAGGACGACCTTGCGATCCAGGGTCTTCCAGGCCGCGAACTCTGGCTGGGTCATGGATGTCCTCTCGATGGTCTGGATAGATGATGGTGGCGTCTTCCCTTGTTTTGTAGGGGAACTCGACCGTCAATAGCCCAGCCGTTTGTCCACGATGTTCTGGAGCTCCTCCCCCTGCACGAAGCGCCGGAGGTTTTCCAGGAAGATGGCCATCGCGCGGGGCTGATATTCCGGGGTTGCGCCGGAGTAGTGCGCGGTGATGATGACGTTGGGCATGGCCCACAGCGGCGAGCCCGCGGGCAGCGGCTCCTGCTCGAACACATCCAGCCCCGCGCCGGCCAGCCACCCCTCGCGCAGGCCGCGGGCCAGCGCGGCCTCGTCCACGGTCGCGCCGCGGCCGATGTTGATCAGGTATGCGGTGCGCTTCATGCGGCGGAGCGCGGCCTCGTCGATCACGTGGCGCGTCTCCGCGGTCAGCGGGATCGTCAGCACGACGAAGTCCGCCTCCGGCAGCCACTCGTGCAGCCGGGCCATGTCGCCCATGCGCTCGACCCCCGGCGCGGCGCGGCCGGGATGTCGGCGGATGCCCCAGACGCGCAGGCCGAACGCGCTCGCCAGATGCGCGGTGCGCTGGCCGATCGCGCCGACGCCGACCAGGAGCAGCGTCTTGCCCGCCAGCTCGAACACTGCGTCGCCCTGCCGCTGCCATTCCCCCCTGGCCTGCGCGCCGAACGCGGCGGGCAGGCCGCGCGCAAAGGCCAGCAGGAGCGCAAAGATATGTTCGCTGATGTTGATCGCATGGACGCCGGAGGCGTTCGTGAGGACGAAGTCGCGTTCGGCCAGCTCCGGGTGGCGCGCCAGCCAGTCCGCGCCCGCGCCCCACTGCTGATACCAGCGCAGGTTCACAGCCTGGCCGAGCTGGGCCGCCGACAGATGGCCGGCGACGATGTCGACCGCGGGCAGCGCGGCCGCGATCGCATCGCGGTCGTCGGTGATGATGACCCGCGCGCCAGGCGCGAGCCGGGCGATCTCGGCCCGCGTCGCCGCGGCGACTTCGGCTTCCTTTTGGGTTATCAGGATGGTGTACATGGCCGCATTATAGCAGAGGAGCAGAGGATAGCCAGATTCGCCCGCCGCGCGATCTGTGCTAGAATGGCCGCCGGCACAGACATCGACGCGTTCGAGATCGGAGCGGCTATGCGGCTACTGGCTTCGCTGTTCTACTTCGGCTATTTCGCCGCGATGGGGACGCTGTTCCCGTTTCTAAACCTGTATTACCAGCAGTCCGGCATGACCACGGAGCAGATCGGCGTGCTGGCCGCGCTGCCGCCGCTGACCGTGCTGGTGGCCGCGCCGCTGTGGGGCTCGCTGGCCGACGCCTTCGGGCTGCACCGCCGCTTGCTGCCGCTGACCGTCTTCGGTACGGCGCTGCCCGCGCTGGCGCTGACGCGCGTTGACACCTTCCCGCTGCTGGCGCTGTGCGCGCTGGCGTATGCGTTCTTCAACGCGCCCATCATCCCGCTGGCGGACAATGTGGCGCTCGAAATCCTGGGCGACCGCCGTGACGAGTACGGCCGGCTGCGCATCTGGGGCGCGGTCAGCTACGGCATCACCGCGGTCGCGGCGGGCGGGCTGGCCGACCGGCTGGGGATGCGCACCGCATTCGTCGGGTTCGCGACGCTCATGGCGCTGACCGGCCTGGTCGCGCTCCGGCTGCCCGCGCCCTCGCGGCTGGCCCGGCAGGCCTATCTCTCCGCGTTGCGTGGCCTGTCCAGCAACCCGCGCTGGCTGGTCTTCCTGGCCGTGGTCTTCCTGGCCGGCGTCAGCCTGGCCATCTATCAGAACTATCTGGTGATCTTCATGACCGGGCTGGGCGCGAGCGCGGCGCTCTACGGCATCGCGATCGCCGCGGCCAGCGTGAGCGAGCTGCCGGTGTATGCGCTCGGCCAGCGGCTGCTGCGACGGCTGAAGCCCTCCGGCCTGCTGCTGGCCGCGCTGGCAGCCTTTCTCGTGCGCGGGCTTATCTATTCGCTCATCACCGACCCGGCGTGGGCGGTCGCGGCCCAACTGCTGCACGGGCTGTCGTTCTCCGCGCTGTGGATCGCCGCGGTGGTGTATGCGGCGCAGATCGCGCCGCGCGGGCTGGGCGCCAGCGCGCTGGGGATCATGAACGCGACGCAGTTCGGGCTGGCGGCCGCGGCTGGCGCGCTGGTCGGCGCATCGGTCTATGCACTGGCCGGCCCCGCGCGCACCTTCCAACTGGCGGCCGGGCTGGCGCTGGTCGGGCTGGCGCTCTTTGCCGCGTCGGAGCGCCGCGCGACCGAGGCCGCGGCCAGCGTCGCGCCGTGAGCCGGGCTCGCGGGGATCAGGGCGTCGCGGCGGGCCGATCCGGGGCCGCGTCCAGGCAGATCCCCACCGGACAGTGGTCGCTCCCGCGCACATGCGGCCAGATGAAGGCGTCGGTCACGCGCGGCAGCACCTCCGCCGCGGCGAAGAAGTAGTCGATGCGCCAGCCGATGTTGCGCTCGCGTGCCTGCGCCCACTGCAACCACCAGGTGTACTGGCCGGCCAGGTCGGGGTGGCGATGACGAAATAGATCGACATAACCGCTGGCGACCAGCCGATCCAGCCAGGCGCGCTCCTCGGGCAGGAAGCCGGTCGTCTTTTCGTTCTGCTTGGGCCGCGCCAGGTCGATCTCGCGGTGTGCGGTGTTGACGTCGCCGCAGAAGACGACCTGCTTGCCCCGGCCGCGCAACTCCTCGATGAACTCCAGGAACGCATCGTAGAACGCCAGCTTGTACGGCACGCGCTCCCGGTCGCGGCCGCCGTTGGGGAAGTAGCAGTTGATGAGGGTGAAGTCGGGATACTCGGCGACGATGGTGCGCCCCTCGTCGTCGAACTCCGGCCGCCCGATGCCGTAGGAGACCGCCAGCGGCGCGGCGCGCGTGAGCAGCCCCACCCCGCTGTGACCCTTCTTGCGGCTGGACGCGAGCCAGAACGCATGATAGTCCGCGGGCGCGGCCATCTCCGCGGGGATCTGGTCCGGCTCCGCGCGCGTCTCTTGCAGACACAGGATGTCGGGCGCGGTCTCGGCCAGCCAGTCCATGAACCCGGCCTTGTAGACGGCCCGCGCGCCGTTGACATTCCAGGAGATCAGGGTGAGTGTGCGCATCGCCGATCCCGTTCAGGCCGCGGCGGGTTCGTCCGCCCCTGCGTCGGCCGCCTGCTCGTCGTCCGCGTCATCCGGCTCTGCTGGCTCGCGCAGCCCCTCCGGCAGCTCCACGACCATCGTGCGCGCGGCCAGATCTACCGACCGCACGACCTCGCGCGTCGCGGGCAGCAGCACCTCGCCGGCCTCGCCGCGCGCGACGTACACATCGTTGGCCGGGGTGAACACGATTTCCACGATCTTGCCCAGCGCCTCGCCGGCCGTCGTCTCGACGCGCAGCCCGATCAGATCGTGCACGAAGTTCTCGTGCTCGCCCAGCGCCATCGCGTCGGCCTCCGGGATGAGCAGATAGAGCCCGCGCAGCGTCTCCGCGGCGTTGCGATCCGGCGTCGTCGCGAGCCGGACGAGCATCCGGTTCTGGTGCGGCCGGCTGGTCGCCAGCCTGACGGGCCGTGCATCGGCCCCCTCGGGCGTGCTGCTCAGATACAGCTCCGCGCCGGCCTTGAACCGCTCCGGGTTGTCGCTCATCACCTCGACCTTGACCTCACCCCGGATGCCGTGGGGCGCGACGATCTGGCCGACCACGAGATACGGCTGCTGCGCCGTCTGTTTTTTCTTCGCCATGCCTGCCTGCTTACAATCAGAAAACGGGTTTCTGTGCGAAACTGGCGTTGCGGGACGCAACGCCTTCGCCGGGAAACCCGTTTTCGACACGGTTACGCCGTCTTCCGCGGCTACACGATTTCCAGGACCACCCGGCGTTCCTGTGCCAGGACCCGCAGGAGCGTCCGCAGCGCGTTGGCGACGCGGCCGTCCTTGCCGATGACGCGGCCCATATCTTCCTGGTCGACGTGCAGCTCGAGCACGGTCACGTTAGCGCCGTGCGTTTCCTTGACCGTCACCTTCTCCGGCTTGTCCACCAGCATCTTGGCGACGTATTCGACGAGTTCTTTTTCTTTCACCGTCAGCCTCCGCATGCGGTCTGGGCGGCGGCTGGACAATTACGCAGCCGCGGTCGAGGCCGCCGGAGCAGCTTCGTACGCCCCTGCAACCTTCAACAGCCGGGCTACCGTCTCGCTGGGCTGCGCGCCCACGCTGAGCCAATAGCGTGCCCGCTCGACATCGATGTTGATCGTTTCGGGTTCGGTGCGCGGGTTGTAGTTGCCGATGTTCTCGATGATGCGGCCATCGCGCGCCGCATGCTGATCTGCGACCACGACGCGATAGGTCGGCTGCTTCTTCGCGCCCTGGCGGCGCAGGCGAATACGTACCATTGACTTCCAGTGCTCCTTCCAGTATATGGGACGCAGAGGGTCCCGGTTTCTTGCGAAATCGAGGTTTACTTATTACTCGTTACTCGTTACTTGTTACTCGTTACTCATTCCGAATCAGTAATGAGTAATGAGTAATCAGTAATCAGTAAACCCCGATCCTCAATTCGTCATTATCTGAACATGTCCAGGATGCCGCGCATGCCGCGGCCGCCGGAGCTCATCTGCTTCATCATGCGCTGCATCTGGCGGAACTGGTTCAGCAGGTCGTTGACCTCCATCACCGACGAGCCGGAGCCTTTCGCCACGCGGCGCTTGCGGCTGCCGTTCAGCAGCTTGGGGTCGCGGCGCTCCTGCGGCGTCATCGAGTTGATGATGGCCTCGATCTGGCGGAACTGCTTGTCCGTGACGTCGGGCGCCAGATCCTGGGCCATGCGGCCCATGCCCGGGATCATGTCCAGCAGTTGCGTGAGCGGCCCCATCTTCTTGATCTGCTGGAGCTGGCCCAGGAAGTCCTCCAGGTTGAACTCCCCCTTGACCAGCTTGCGGCTCATGCGCTCCGCATCGGCCTTGTCGACGGTCTCGCCGGCCCGCTCGATCAGCGTGAGCATGTCGCCCATGCCGAGGATGCGGGTGGCCAGCCGATCCGGGTGGAACGGCTCCAGGCCGTCCAGCTTCTCGCCCGTCGCCAGATACTTGATGGGGACGCCCGTGACCTCGCGCATCGAGATGGCCGCGCCCCCGCGCGCATCGCCGTCCACCTTGGTCAGGATCAGGCCGGTGACGTTCACCCGCTCGTGGAAGCCCTTGGCGACGTTGACGGCCTCCTGGCCGGTCATGGCGTCGGCGACCAGCAGGATCTCCTGCGGCTTCGCCAGCGCCTTGATCTGCTCCAGCTCGCGCATCATCTCCTCGCTGATCTGCAGGCGGCCTGCCGTGTCGAGGATGATGACGTCGAACGCGCCCTCGCGGCCGCGCTGCAACGCGTGGCGCACGATCTCCGGCGGCGGGACCTTCGTCCCTTCGCTGTGAACGGGCGTGTCGATCTGTTTGCCGAGCACTTCGAGCTGCGTCACGGCCGCGGGCCGGTACGTATCGGCCGCGACGAGCAGCGCGCGCTTGTTCTGGTTTTTGCGCAGCGACAGCGCCAGCTTGGCCGCGGTGGTCGTCTTGCCGGAGCCTTGCAGGCCGACCAGCATGACCACGTGCGGCGAGGGGCCGGAGAGATCCAGCCGCGCCGGCTCGCCGAGCGTCTGGAGCAGCTCGCTGTGCACGATCTTGACGACCTGCTGGGCCGGCGTCAGGCTCTGCATGACCTCCGCGCCGATCGCCCGCTCGCGCACGCGCGCGACGAGCTGCTTGACGACCCTGAAGTTGACGTCGGCCTCGAGCAGGGCCAGTCGCACCTCGCGCAGCGCGACATCGACGTCCTGCTCGGTCAACCGACCGCGGGCCGCCAGCTTGTCGAAAACGGCATTGAGCTTGGTTTGCAGGCTTTCGAACATCGTGCCCATCCCGGCTTGGCGCCGATCCGCTCCGGCCCCGGATCGGCCCTCAGCATTGCTGCGTCCGCAACAACAGATAGCAACGCCAGACATACGCGCCTGGGCCGGCGCGCTGGCCGGCCCAGAAAGAAGTTCCAGTTGCGGTAATTCTATGCGCGATTGCTTGTTTAGTCAAGTTCATGCTATAATTCGTGCATACGGCAAGCCATCACCAGGGAGGACCGGCCCGATGATCCATAAGGAAGAACTGGCCGACGGGGAAAATGTGCGCGTGACCTTCGAGATGTCTTCGGGAATCTGGGCGGAACGGGTCACGCTGGTGGGCGATTTCAACGACTGGGACACGACCCAACACGAGATGCACCAGGCGCGCAGCGACGGCAACTGGCGCATCACCCTGATCCTCCCGAAGGGTCGCGAGTTCCAGTTTCGCTATCTCGTCAACGGCCGCGATTGGTACAACGACTGGCACGCGGACCGGTATGTCGCCAACAAGTTCGGGACCGACAACTCCGTCGTCGTCACCTGACCGTCGGCCTCACGGGACGACGACCAGCGGAATCGGGACAAACACCAGCGCGAAGATCACGACCATGGCCGCGGCCAGCGCGCGTTGGCCGACGGTCAGCTCGGTGACCTCGTCGAGCGGCATGTCCTGCATGCGGCCGAAGAAGAACACCAGCGCCAGCCACAGCGCCCACCCGGTCCACAGGAACGACAGCCCCACCAGCGCGGCTAGCACCGCCCAGGTGGCCCGCCGCGCGCCCTGCGGCCCGAGCAGCGCGTATGCGATGTGGCCGCCATCGAGCTGGCCCGCGGGGATCAGATTGAGCGCGGTGACCAGCAGCCCGGCCCAGCCCGCAAAGGCCACCGGGTGGATCCAGACATCCTCTCCGCCGGCGGGCAGAAGGCGCCCGAACATCAGCAGCTTCAGCCCCGCATAGAGCAGCGAGTTGCCCTCCATCTGATAACCGCCCGGCGGCAGCGGCAGGACCTTGCTCAGGCTCAACCCCAGGATCAGGACCGGGACCGCGACGACCAGCCCCGCGAGCGGCCCGGCCGCGCCGATGGCCAGCAGATGGCGGCGGTTGCGCGGGGGCACGCTCATGGTGATGAACGCGCCCAGCGTGCCGAACGGGCCGAAGGGCATCGGGATGAAGTAGGGCAGGCTGGTCGGGCTGCCCAGCCGCCGCGCGACCAGGTAGTGCCCGAACTCGTGCGCGGCCAGGATCGCCAGCAGGCTCAAGGCGAAGGGCCAGCCGGCGAGCAGGTTCAGCCCCGCGCCCTCCGCCATCTGCGCGCCGACGAACAGGCACGACAGGATCGTGAGCGTAAACATCAGCAGCGCGATCGCGGGCCGCGCCCGCGCGGGCCGCCGCTCCGCCAGCCGCGGCCACGCCTCGTCTGCGGGGATCAGCAGCCGGCCGCGCAGCCGCACTGCCTGGCCCGGGGCCTTGTCCGTGAGCCCTACGCCGTCCGTCACGTCTTCGATGAGCATCAGGTCGCCGGCCGCGGCCGCGATGGCTGCGACAGCGTCCGTCGCAGCCGCTGAGGGAGGGGCCGCCGTCAAACCTGGGCTTCCTTCGGCGCGGGCAGCGGCTCGTCGGATGCGCACTCGCGCTCCTCGCCCGCCAGCGCGGCCCGGACCGCGCTCTCGTCCACCGTCTCGCAGCGGACCAGCTCGCGCATCAGCAGCTCCAGCGCGGGCCGGTGCTCGGTCAGCAGCCCTTGCGCCCGCTCGTACTGCTCGGTGATGATGCGCTTGATCTCCTCGTCGATGACCTCGCGCGTCCCCGGGCTGAGGTTGCTGTTGTCCTCGACCGTGTTGCCCAGGTATTGCATCTGCTGGCCCGCATAGCGCACCGATCCGAGCGCATCGCTCATGCCGAACTCCGTGACCATCCGCCGGGCCAGCTCGGTCGCCCGCATGATGTCGTCGCTTGCGCCCGTGCTGATCTCGCCGAAGACGACCTTCTCCGCCGCGCGACCGCCGAGCATCGTCGCCAGGCGATCCTCGAGCTCGACCTTGCGCAGCAGGTAGCGATCCTCCTCCGGCATCTGCAATGTGTAGCCGAGCGCGCCGCGGCTGCGCGGGACGATGCTGATCTTGCTGACCGGATCCGAGTGCGGCGTCAGCGCGGCGACGAGCGCGTGGCCGGCCTCGTGATAGGCGACCGCGGTCTTGACCTCGTCGTTCAACATGCGCGTCCGCTGCTCCAGCCCGGCCACCACGCGCTCGATGGCGTGCTCGAAGTCCGCGATGGTGACCGCGTCGGCGCGACGCCGCGCGGCCAGCAGCGCGGCCTCGTTCATGATGTTTGCCAGGTCTGCGCCGCTGAACCCCGGCGTCATGCGCGCGGCCCGTTCGAGGTCGAAGTCGGCCGCCAGCTTGATGTTCTTGCTGTGGATGCGCAGGATCTGCTGTCGGCCGGCCAGGTCGGGGTTGCCGACCTGGATCTGCCGGTCGAACCGGCCGGCCCGCAGCAGCGCGGGGTCGAGGATCTCGGGCCGGTTGGTCGCGGCCATGATGATGACCGGCCGCTCGCGGTTGGTCTTGAAGCCGTCGATCTCGCCCAGGAGCTGGTTCAGCGTCTGCTCGCGCTCGTCGTTCCCGCCGATGCGCACCGTGCCGGCGCGGCTCTGGCCGATGGCGTCGATCTCGTCGATGAAGACGATCGCCGGCGCGGCCTTGCGCGCCTGCTCGAACAGGTCGCGCACGCGCGCCGCGCCCACGCCCACGAACATCTCCACGAACTCGGAGCCGCTGGTCTCGAAGAACGAGACGCCCGCCTCGCCCGCGGTCGCCTTGGCGAGCAGCGTCTTGCCCGTGCCGGGCGGCCCGACCAGGAGCACGCCCTTGGGGATGCGCCCGCCCAGGCTGGCGAACTGTTCGGGGTACTTGAGGAACTGGATGATCTCTTGCAGCTCCGCGATGGCCTCGTCAGCGCCGCCCACATCCTTGAAGGTGACGTTGACCTCCTCGGCCTTGACCTCGACGGCCTTGCTCCGGCCGATCCCGAAGATGCCGCCCATCCCGCCGCCGCCCGACATGGCCCCGCGTGCGCGCAGCATGAAATACCAGAAGACGGCCAACAGCCCCAGCGGCAGGATCCACGACAGGAGCAGCGCGCCGGCCGGGCTGGCGGGCCGCTCGAAGCGATATTCGACGCCCGCGGCGTCCAGATCCGCGATCAGGTTGGGGTCGCCGCCCGCGGTGATGACCGTGTCGTAGCGCACCGTGCCCGGCCTCTTGCCCGCGACGGACAAGGGCGGCTGATCGGCGTCCTCGGCGACCGGCGGGGTGGTCTGCGGCTGGATGTCTTCGCCGCTCTCGGCCTGGATGGCCGGGTTCTTCATGTC